>JBATBW010000075.1:0-9834 GCA_049662565.1 Erysipelotrichaceae bacterium
ACATCTCTTTTTGCTATATGTCCTTTTCTTGGCATTTTAATCTTCTCCTTTCACGATCAATGCTATTTAGCTTTCGTACCGTATAACGAACGGCTTTGTTTACGATTAGCTACACCAGCGCAGTCCAATGTACCACGAATAATGTGATAACGAACCCCTGGTAAATCCTTAATACGCCCTCCACGAATCATAACAACACTATGTTCTTGAAGATTATGTCCGATACCTGGGATGTAAGCTGTAACTTCCATTCCATTACTTAAACGAACACGCGCATATTTTCTTAATGCTGAGTTAGGTTTCTTTGGTGTCATTGTTCCAACACGAGTACAAACTCCTCTTTTTTGTGGAGCACTATCAAAAGTTACTTCTTTCTTTTTCAAGTTAATACCACGATTTAAAGCTGGAGATTTTGACTTGTAAACCTTATCTGTACGCCCTTGACGCACTAATTGAGCTATTGTAGGCATCTCTTTCCTCCTTATTCCTATGCACACAATTCCGGGTGTGCCATTTTCAACTAAGCGAATAGATTCTCAAAATGAGAATCTTTCGCATGCTTTATAATTTTACAAGTAATAATTATAATTGTCAATACTATTATTCGTTTTCTTCAATATTTTCTAAAATTAAATCTTCAACCATTTCAGCTGTAGTTTTTTCATCATCGTAAACAATTTTCCCAGTAACTTCTTCAGGCAATTCTCTATGTTCTAAAGAATCTAAATTCTTACTTTGTCGAATCAAAGACAACTCTTCAGTTCTAGCTTTAATCAAACGTGAAGACTCACGATCGAAATCACGACCTGTACCAGCAGGGATGCGTGCACCAATGATTACATTTTCCTTTAATCCTAATAAACTATCAATTTTCCCCTTAACTGCTGCATCAGTCAATACTTTAGTTGTTTCTTGGAAACTTGCAGCCGATAAGAATGAATCCGTTTCAACCGCTGCCTTAGTAATACCTAATAAAGTCGGTTGGAACTTAGCCGGTGTTAATCCTTGCAAGATAACATCTAAGTTAACATCAGTAATACGTGGTAAACTAATCGTTTGCCCAGCTGACAACTTAGTATCATTACCATCAGTAACTAAAACCTTCTTCAACATTTGGCGAACAATAATTTCAATATGTTTATCCGAAATATCAATGCTTTGAGCATTATATACTGAACGAACTTCTTTTAAGATGTAATTTTGTACAGCCAATACACCACTTACAGGTAACAATTCTTTTGGATTAATGCTACCTTCAGTTAATGGTTCACCGACATCAACACTATCACCAACGGCAATACCTTTTCTTAAACTTTGACTACGATCAGCCTTATGTTCGATTTCTTCTTTTTCATTAGCGATAACGATACGAGTACCAATATTGTTTTCTAAAGTTTCAATAGCCGTAATACGACCAGCAATCTTCGCAATTAAAGCAGCATGTTTTGGACAACGAGCTTCAAATAATTCTTCTACTCTTGGCAACCCACTAGTGATATCTCCGCTTTCCCCAGAAACAACCCCTCCAGTATGGAAAGTTCTCATTGTTAACTGAGTACCCGGTTCACCAATTGATTGAGCAGCCATTACACCAACTGATTCTCCAATTTCAACAACCTTACCAGTAGCCATATTCTTACCATAACATTTCTTACAAACCCCATGTTGAGTTTCACAAGTAAATGTTGTACGAATATAAACTTCCTCAATTCCCGCATCAATAATTTGACGAGCAATTTTTTCATCAATATATTCATCACTAGCAACAATAACTTCGCCAGTGTTTGGATTGATAACATCATCCTTAGCATAACGGCCTTCAATACGATCATATAAAGACTCAATAATTGATTCTTTACCATTTTCTAATTTAGTAATCGCTCTTGCCATATAACCTTTATCACAACCACAATCTTCTTCACTAACAATTACATCTTGCGCAACATCAACAAGACGTCTTGTCAAATAACCAGACTCAGCTGTTTTTAAAGCCGTATCAGTTAATCCTTTTCTTACCCCATGGGTACTAATAAAGAACTCTAATACGTTAGACCCTTCACGCAATGAAGAGTAAATAGGAACTTCCATAAATGGTGTTTGGTAATCTTTTTTCGATTTAGACTGAGTCGGTTTACCAACCAATCCTCTCATACCCGCTAGCTGAGTAAAGTGGTTCTTATTACCACGCGCCCCAGAAGTGGCCATCATATTAATCGGGTTCTTATTAGGCAATTCTGCCATTAAACAATCCCCAATAGCTGCCTTAGTGTCTTCCCAAACTTTGCTTAGTAATTTATCGCGTTCAGGCATCGTTAATTTACCACGATTATACGAACGATTTAATTGCTCAGTCTTTTCTTTACCAATCGCAACCATTTCTTGTTTATTAGATGCAACATTAATATCCGATAACGCTACAGTCATACCCGCAACAGTCGAATACTTAAATCCATAGTCTTTAATATGATCCAAGATCTTATAAGTATTGTTAGCACCATATTTTTCAAACACTTTCGCGATAACAACACCCAAATCTTTTTTCTTAAAAGGATTACCAACCGGTAAATTACTAATATATTCTTTAACATTCGTACCATAAGGAACAAAATACTTATCAGGAGTTCTAATAAAACTTTCCGCATTTACATCATTAATATAAGCGAAATCTTTAGGGAACATTTGATTATAAATAATCTTACCCACACTCGTAATCAAATATTGTTTCTTTTGTTCTTCAGTTAATAAATCTTTATCTAAAGCCGAAGCTCTAATCGCAATACGCGTATGTAAGTGCACTTCTTTATTATCATAAGCCAAGAATATTTCATCAACATCCTTAAATACATGACCTTCATTAGCCGCAATTCTTTCCCATTTTTGTGCAATAGCTTCATCACCCAAACGACGAGATTTCTTCGCAGCTTCCATAAAGTCTTCTGCAGTTTCTTCCATCGTTAAATAGAAATTACCCAAAACCATATCTTGTGATGGAGTAACAATCGGTTTTCCATCTTTAGGACCCAAGATATTGTTAGAACCTAACATTAAGATTTCTGCTTCAGCTTGTGCTTCTTCACTTAAAGGTAAATGCACCGCCATTTGGTCACCATCGAAATCCGCATTAAATGCAGGAGTAACTAATGGGTGCAAACGAATAGCTCGACCTTCAACTAACTTCGGCATAAATGATTGAATACCTAATCTATGCAATGTAGGAGCACGGTTCAATAACACTGGATGATTTTCTACAACTTCTTCAACTACCTTCCAAATTGATGGATCTAAATTATCAATCATCTTTTCTGCTTTTTTAATCTTTAAATCTGGATTTTGGAAACATAATTCATTTAGAATAAACGGTCTAAACAAAATTAAAGCCATTTCACGAGGAATACCACATTGAAACATCTTTAAATCAGGTCCAACCGCAATAACTGAACGAGCAGAGAAATCAACACGTTTACCCAACAAGTTTTGACGGAAACGCCCTTGTTTCCCCTTTAAACTATTTGATAGAGATTTTAAAGGGCGACCACTAGGACCTGTAACACTCTTAGCACGTTTACCATTATCAATTAAAGCATCAACTGATTCCTGCAACATTCTCTTTTCATTTTGAACAATAATACTAGGAGTACCAATTTCCAACAACTTCTTTAAACGGTTATTACGAGTAATAACACGACGATATAAATCATTCAAATCACTAGTCGCAAAACGACCACCATCCAACTGTAACATAGGTCTTAAATCCGGTGGAATAACCGGTAACATCGTTAAAATCATCCAGCTAGGTTCATTATCAGAATAAACAAAAGCTTCTAATGTTTCTAAACGCTTGATTAATTTCTTTCTCTTATCACCAGCTGCTGTTTCTAAAGCTGATAACACATCTTGATGCTCTTTTTTAACATCTACTTCTTTTAATAAAACTTCAACTGCTTCTGCACCAGTCATAGCCTTAAAAGAACTAAAACCATATTCCTTTTGTGCTTCACGATACTCTCTTTCAGTCAAAATTTGTTTATATAACAATGGAGTGTTACCTGGATCAACAACGATACGAGTAACAAAATAAACAACTTCCTCTAAAGCCTTAGGCGAAACATCAAGTAATAATGCCATTCTTGAAGGAGTGCCCTTCAAATACCAAATATGTGCAACTGGAGCCGCTAATTCAATATGTCCCATTCTTTCACGACGAACACTTGCTTTAGTAACCTCAACACCACACTTATCACATACTACTCCTTGATAACGTACTTTCTTATACTTCCCACATGCACATTCCCAATCCTTACTAGGCCCAAAAATTCTTTCACAAAATAAACCATCTCTTTCCGGTTTTTGTGAACGATAATTAATTGTTTCAGGTTTTTTAACTTCGCCATGCGACCATTCTTTGATCTTTTCTGGCGAAGCCAATCCTACTTGAATTGAGGCAAACTTATTCATAGCCATAAATTATACCCCTTCCTTACTCTTCATCATCAATATCATCAATTTCTTCAAAACTTGTATATCCATCAAGTTCTTCATCATCAACGATAGCTTCAATTGTTGTTTCTTGCATTACATCCGCAACAACATGCTTATCCGCTTCGGCACTATCTTTATTAATTTCATTACCATCTTCATCTAACATTCTAAAATCGATAGCTAATGCTTGTAATTCATTCTTTAATACTCTAAATGATTCAGGAATATTTGACTCAGGAATTGGTTTACCCTTAGTAATAGCTTCATAAGTCTTCGTTCTACCCACAATATCATCAGATTTAATAGTTAAAATTTCTTGTAAAGTCTTAGAAGCACCATATGCTTCTAAAGCCCAAACTTCCATTTCTCCAAATCTTTGACCACCATTTTGAGCTTTACCACCCAATGGTTGTTGTGTAACTAAAGAATAAGGACCAACAGCACGCGCATGCAATTTATCATCAACCATGTGAGCCAACTTAATCATATACATAACACCAACTGAAACTCTTTCATCAAACGGATCACCAGTACGACCATCATATAATATAGTCTTACCATCTTCACTACATCCCGCTTCCTTCATAATTTCCTTCAATTCTTCATTACTAATACCATCAAATACGCTAGTCGCAAACTTAATTCCCAATTTCTTCGCAGCTAACCCTAAATGCACTTCCAATACTTGCCCAATATTCATACGACTTGGAACCCCAAACGGATTTAACATAATATCAACAGGTGTTCCATCAGCCATAAACGGCATATCTTCAACAGGTAATATTTTTGAGATAACCCCTTTATTACCATGACGTCCAGCCATTTTATCCCCTTCAGAGATTTTTCTTTTTTGGACAACATAAACCTTTACTTTTTCCACTACATCAGCCGGTAAATCATATCCTTCACTACGTTTGAAAATACGCACCGCTTGAACGATACCAGCACCACCATGAGGAACTTTAAGAGAATTATCACGAACTTCTTTACTCTTTTCTCCAAAAATTGCATATAACAATCTTTCTTCTGGCGGATTATCAGTTTGTCCTTTAGGAGTAACCTTACCAACTAAAATATCATTTTCTTTAACTTCCGAACCGATAGCCGCAATACCCCTAATATCTAAATGACGAGTAGCAGCTTCCGAAACGTTAGGTAAATCACGAGTTAATTCTTCTTTACCTAATTTAGTCTTACGAACCTCAGTTTCGTAAACTTCAATATGAATAGATGTATAAACATCATCCTTTTGCATTCTTTCACTCATAATAATCGCATCTTCGTAGTTATATCCATACCAAGTCATAAATGCGATAGTTACGTTTTGTCCCAATGCTAATTCACCATTTTGCATTGAAGGACCATCAGCTAAGATATCACCCTTAACCACTTTATCCCCAACCTTACGAATAGGTCGTTGATTAATACAAGTACCCGCATTAGAACGGACAAACTTTTGTAACTTATATGTCTTTTCTTCATGCGCATAAGCAACACAAATTTTTTCTGAATCTACATATGTTACCATACCTTCATCTTCAGCTCTAACCGCACTACCACTATCTCTAGCAATATACTTTTCAATACCAGTTCCAACATAAGGAGAATTCGGTCTTAAAAGAGGAATAGCTTGACGTTGCATGTTCGCACCCATTAAAGCACGAGAAGCATCATCATTTTCCAAGAAAGGAATACAAGCTGTTGCCACCGAAACAATTTGTTTAGGCGATACATCAACTAATTGAACTGCATCTTTCTTAACAAAAACCGTTTCCCCATTAGTACGAGCAACAATAGTATCATTAACTAACTTACCACCCACAACTTCATTAGCCTGAGCAATAACATAATCAATTTCTTCATCCGCCGTTAAATAGCGAACTTCTTCAGTAACATTATAATCTTTATCCACAACACGATAAGGAGTTTGAATAAAACCATATTCGCTAATCTTACCATAAGTAGTAAGGTTAGTAATCAACCCGATATTAGGTCCTTCTGGTGTTTCAATTGGACAAATACGACCATAGTGACTAGAGTGAACATCACGAACTTCAAAGCCCGCTCTTTCACGAGTTAACCCACCAGGTCCTAAAGCTGAAATACGACGTTTATTAGTCAATTCCGACAACGGATTAGTTTGATCCATAAATTGTGACAACTGCGCACTAGTATAGAACTCTTTAATTGCCATAGTTAAAGGTTTAATATTTGTTACACCTTTAGGAGTTAAAGTGCTCATCTCAATAGTAGACATCTTTTCCTTAACACTCTTTTCAATACGCGTTAATCCAACTCTAAATTGATTTTGAATCAATTCACCAACTGAACGAATACGACGATTACCTAATTGGTCAATATCATCTTCAAAACCAAAATTATCCATCATATTTAAATAATAACTAAAAGTCGCATACATATCTGAAGCAATAATACATTGTTTCATCGTTAATGGATCACTAGAAATTAATTTAACAACATCTTTACTACCATCCGCAAAAGCTTCAACCTCTGATACAGCTGCACCAATTAAATAAACAGTCACATTACCAATCTTCTTAATTTCGTCCATTTGTTCAGCATTTAAAGCCATACTTGAACTATCACAATCTAATTGATAAGCATTATCCACAATAACATTACCACTATTATCAACAACCTTACCAATAACAAATAATCTTTGACCATAATTCAATACACTGGCAATGTTTTCTTTACTAGTCTCTACTTTACGAGCAAAAATACCCGCAAAAACATCAACCTTATCATAAGTATCTGACAATAACGAAATTTCTTTTTCCGTTAAAACCGTACCCTTTTCTAATTCCATATCTTCTAAATCAATATCACAAGCTAGTACACGACCAACCAAAGCATTCACATGACTCAAATCCACAGTAACAACATCAGGATAAGTAAAAGTAGGATTAAATGGCATAGCCGTCATATGACTACCTAAACTAAATACTTCACGTAAAACATTACGTTTTTCTTTATTAATCAATGTACCTTCTGGATACACAACATCGCCCTTTGCATCAAGAATATCGTGCGCAACAACATGATTTTGTAAACGATCAGCTAAAGCTAACTTAGTCTTAACTTTATGACGTCCAGTCTTTGTCAAATCATAACGACGGTAATCAAAGAAACGCGCATTCATCAATGCTACAGCCCCATCCAAAGTTGGAATTTCATCAACTCTTTGGTTAGTATAAACACTAATTAATGCTTCATTAGTCGTCTTAATTTTACGATCTAAAGTCAATGTATTTACTAAATCTTCATAAGGACCAAAAAACGAAGTATACATCAATTTATACATTTGTAAAAATTCTGAATCTTCTTCATCTAAATTTCCAACACAAATATCATCACTAACCCGTAATTTTAAAGCCTCTAAAAAAGATTTCATGCCTAAATTATCGAAACCATCTTCATTTCTATTTAAATTTAAACTCATCCCAATCGCTTTTAACAATAAACTAGCTAGCACTTTTCTCTTACGATCAATACTAATATTTAATATTCTACCACTAGGCGCCTTTTTACTATCGCTCATCCACTCTAACCAAGTGCCACGAGCAGGAATAAATTCCGCCTCAAAGATTTCATTTAAGGTTTTGTCTTCTGTACCAATTTTAAAATATGCACCAGGTGAACGAACGATTTGCGATACGATAACCCTTTCTGCACCATTAATAATGAAAGTTCCAGTAGGAGTCATTAAAGGAAATTCGCCAAAGAAAACTTCTTCTTCCTTAGTGATAACTTCACCAGTCGCATTATCCTCCATAACTAATTCTAAACTAGCTTTTAAAGCAGCCGAATAAATACCTTCTCTTTCTTTACATTGTTCAATTGAATATTTAGGCTCATCAAAACGACACCCTTTAAAATTCAAGTGTATGTTTTTACCATAGTTTTCAATTGGATAAATTTCATTAAAAACATCCTTCAAACCCTCTTCCAATAACCATTTAAAAGAATTTGTTTGAATTTCAACTAGATTCGGTAATGGCAAATTTCCGCTAACTTTTGAATAGTCACGACGAATCCCATTACGTCCAACATGAATTTCTTTGTAAGATTTTTTATTTTCCATAAGACGCTATCCTCTCTATAATAATTCACAATAAACGCCAAAAAAACCGTATAATGGCCTTATTATAATTACTATTATGCAATTTACTATGTTATCAACACTTTGTCCATTTGTCAATAGTTTTTGTAAAAATAATCATAAAAACCCCAAATAAAACAAAAATAGTGCTGTTTAACTAAAAAATATACCAATAATACCCTAAAAAGACAAAACTCCAATAAAATGTGATCACTTAGCACAAATTACATAAAAACCCTTGTCCCGATCTAATATATCAACATGCGGAAAGACCTCTTTTAACCTTTTAATAGTACTAGGCGCCCCATGACTTTTACGCATGACAAAATACAAACACCCATCATCATTCAAATACTTCCTACTATTAACTAAAATATCTAAAACAACCTGCTTGCCCGCTCTAATTGGTGGATTAGTAATGATAATATCATATTTTTTAATCACATCACTATAAACATCACTACTATAAACATTCACAACCACACCATTAGTCCTAGCATTAATCTTCGCCAATTCCAAAGCTCGATCATTCACATCAATCATATCCACACAAACATCAGCGAATTTTTTCTTCAAAACAACGCCCAGCAAACCAATACCGCAACCAACATCTAATAAAGCACCATCAATACTCTCTTTAAATAATACATTGAGTAAAGCAAGCGATCCATAATCTAATTCACTTTTACTAAAAACTCCGTTATCCGAATGAAAAACAAAGTCAATATCATTAATTCGTTCTTTAATCACAATATCTTGATGTTTAACATTTACATCATTCTTAAAATAATGACTCATATGACCACCTCATTATAATATTACCATAAAAAAAGCTTAAGATAGAATCTTAAGCTAAAAAGTTTAAGTTAAATTATTTAACTTCAACAACTGCACCAGCAGCCATTAATTTTTCTTTAATTTCATTAGCAGCTTCAGGAGCAATATTTTCTTTAATTGCACTAGGAACATTATCACATAAAGCTTTAGCTTCAACTAAACCTAAACCAGTGATTTCTCTAACTGCTTTAATAACACCAACTTTGCTAGCTCCAACTTCTTTTAAGAATACGCTAACTTCAACTGGACCAGCAGCAACTGTTTCAGTAGCAGCAGCAACAGCTACAGGAGCAGCCGCAGTAACACCGAATTCTTCTTCGATTGCTTTTACTAAATCGTTAATTTCTAAAATTGTCATTTCTTTTAATGATGCAATAACATCAGCAGTATTTAAT
>JBATBW010000076.1:0-18043 GCA_049662565.1 Erysipelotrichaceae bacterium
GTTTAATTGTTCGTAAAGAAAATTTTTCTAATGATTTAGATAATATTGTAGTTGTGGTTAGCGGCAGTGGTTCTAAAGTGTTTAATAGAATGCATCGTATTGCGATCAATGAAGAAAGCGATATTGAATTACGTGATAGCGATATGGTTATTATTGCTTCTCCTAGTGTTCCAGGAACCGAAAAAGAAGCAGTTAATTTAGAAAATGATTTATATAATGATGATGTTTGTGTGAAGAGTGTTACGCGTAAGCAAGTTTATTCAATGCATCCGTCTAGTGAAGATTTAAAGATGATGACTTTTTTCTTAAAACCGCGTTATTATATCCCAATCAAAGGGGAATATTGTCAATTAATTAGTAATGCGAATTTAGCTTTAGATCATATGGGTTTTACAGCGAATAATATTTTGGTTTTAGATAATGGACAACAAGCAACTTTTGTTGATGGTCAATTACAACCTAATTTTACTAATCATGAGATTGTTGATGTGATGATTGATGGTACTGATAATTTAGATTCTTTTGGTATGGTTTTACGGGATCGTCAAATATTATCTAAAGATGGGGTAATGATTATTGGTATTGCTTTAGATAATCATAATAAGAAAATTATTGCGAATCCAGACATTCAAACTAGAGGATTGATTTATTTAAAAGATAGTGAATACATTATAAAAGAGTTAGTGGAAATGACAAGAAACATTGTTCAAGAAATGGTTAATAATAATGAGTATACTAATGCGAATTGTCGCTTAGAAATTAAAGAAAATGCTAGTAGATATATTTCAAAAGAAACTGGTAAAAGGCCAATGATCTTGCCGATGATTATTGAGGTTAGATAATGGCGAAGAAGAAACAAGTAAAAAGCAATAATAATATTTATTCGCAAATAGCTATTTGTGTCATCTTATGGGCAATTATTATTATTTCGATTATGAAATATGGGATAGTTGGTTTATATATGTCGCATGTAATGGGTTATCTATTTGGTAATATGTATATATTCTTATTAATTTTATTTGGAGTATATGCTTTATTCAATTTAGTGCAATATAAGGTTAAATATTTACAAAAAAGACATTTAGTCGCAATGATGTTATTTGTTATTGGCTTAATACTATATAATAGTTTGGATTTTGATAATAATTTATCGGGTTTTGATATTATTATGACTTATTTAAAGAAAACGACGAGTATAATTCAAACAGGAGAAGGATTCCAATCAGGTGTGATTGGCGCTTTCTTGTTTAGTGTTACAACTTCACTAGTTGATCGTCAAGGAACAAATATTATTATTGTTTGTTGTTTTGTGATTGGATTATTAATTTCAATTGATTATAAATCTTTAAAAGAAAGACTTAATAATCGAAAAGTTGAAAATAAGATTAGAAAAGAAGAAAAAGCATTAGAGATTGACGATGACGATTTTACTATTGTTAAACCGAAATTTGAAAAACCGGCCCAAGTTAAAAATATCATTTTTGAAGGGCAAGAAGATTTGTTTGAACAAAAGTTTGAAGAAGTGAAAAAAGAAGTAGAAGACTCGGAAGTTATTATTAAACCTTTAAATAGTAATGTAATAAGGGATGAAAAGATTATTTATCAATTGCCTCCTTTATCAATATTAAATGAACCGAAAAATATTAAAAATAATAATAATGTTAGTTATGCAAAAACCAAAGGAGAATTACTAATTGATGTTTTAGGTCAATTTGGCATTCCGGCAACTTTAATTAATACAAGTATTGGCCCTAGTGTTACTTCGTTTGAGTTAAGACCGGAAAGTGGGATTAAAGTTAGTAAGATTATCTCTTTGACGGATGATATTAAGATGGGACTAGCTGCTCGTGATATTCGTATTCAAGCACCAATTCCCGGTAAAAATGCGATTGGGGTGGAAATACCTAATTTAAGTATGTCATTAGTTACGATTAAAGAAGTTGTGAAAAATATCAAACCTACTGATTCTTGCTTAAGTGTAGCTTTAGGTCAAGATTTATCGGGTAAACCAGTATTTTGTGATTTAAGAAAGATGCCTCATTTATTAGTGGCAGGGGCAACAGGTAGTGGTAAGAGTGTTTGTATTAATTCGATTATTAGTTCACTAATATTACGTAATTCACCTGATGATGTTAAATTGGTGTTGATTGATCCTAAGAAAGTAGAGTTTACTAACTTTGCGAATTTACCACATTTAATTGCCCCTTTAATTACGGATCCTAAAGTAGCTTCCGTTTCTTTAACAAGGATTGTGGAAAAGATGGAACAAAGATATGAAATCTTTGCGAAAACTAAAGTTAAAAATATTTTAGATTATAATGAACTTGCGAGTGTTGATGATACGGTACAAAAAATGCCTTTTATTGTAGTTGTTATTGATGAATTAGCGGATTTAATGTTAGTAGCAGGTAAAGAAGTGGAAAGTTCTATTCAAAGAATTACTCAACTAGCAAGAGCTGCGGGTATTCATTTAGTTGTGGCAACCCAAAGACCTAGTGTTGATGTTATTACTGGTATTATTAAAGCTAATATTCCTAGTCGTATTGCCTTTGCGGTAAGTAGTGGTACGGATAGTCGAACTATTTTAGATTCTACAGGTGCCGAACGTCTATTAGGAAATGGGGATATGTTGTATTTCCCAATTGGTGAAAACGCTCCTACTCGGGTACAAGGAGTATTTGTTAGTGATGTAGAAGTGGTGAAGTTATGCGACTATGTTCGTAAGCAATGTTTACCAATGTATGATGATAATTTAGTAGCTATGGAAGTGCAAGACGATTATGGTAATGTATCAATTGTTGGCAATAGTGATGACCCTTTATATAAGGAGGCCAAAGCTTTTGTTATAGCGACTCAAAAAGCCAGTGCATCTTGGTTGCAAAGAAAGTTTTCTATCGGTTATAATAGGGCTGCGAAACTAATTGACATGTTAGAAGAGGAAAGAGTGGTAGGACCTAGTAATGGTTCCAAACCGCGAGAAGTATATATCCTCAAGGAGGAAGAAAATGAGTAGAGCATATGATATTATTAGTGATCAAAGTTTGACTTACCAACAACAAATTGTCGCTTTAGCGCGATTAGGTGAGAGTACTGATGATACGCTTACTTTTAATCCTGAATATTTAAAAGCGAAAGAGGAAGGAGTTTTATGTGATCTTAATGAAGGAGTAATGCCTTTTAGACCACGTTATATTATTCCGGATTATCGTATTTTAATGGAAAAGGGCAGTGAATTTTTAAATTTACCGGCTCCTAAAAACTTATCAGAAGCTTTAGTATACTTACAAATTATGTATACCCATGTTCCTTCTATTACGACTTATCCCGTTTATTTAGGGGGATTTGATGAGTTGTTAGAAAAATTTGTCTTAATGGAAGATTATAATAGTGCCAAAGAAAAGATTCGTTTGTTTTTAACTATCATTGATCGCACTTTGACGGATTCTTTTGTTCATGCGAATTTAGGTCCTAATGAAAGTGTTACAGGTAAAATAGTTTTAGAATTGAGTATGGAAATGCAATTGGCTATTCCTAATTTAACTTTTAAGTATGATAATGATGTTGTATTAAGTGATGGTTTTAAAGACTTATTAATGGAATCAATGTTGAAGTGTGCAAAACCATCTTTTGCCAATCATAAAATGTATATGAAAGATTGGGGTAACGATTATGCGATTGCTTCTTGTTATAACGGTTTAAAGATGGCTGGTGGTGGTTATACTTTACCGCGGATTAAATTATATAACGCTTCTTTGAAAGCGAATGATGTCGATGATTTCTTTAATCGAGTATTACCATATTATATGGATTTACAATTAGAATTTATGGATCAAAGAATTAAGTTTATTGTGGAAGATTCTTCTTTCTTTAAATCTAACTTTCTTGCAACTGAGGGTTTTGTTAAACAAGAAAACTTTACTGGAATGTTTGGTATGGTTGGTTTGGCCGAATGTGTTAATAAGTTATTAGGGTTAGATAAGATTAATGGTTATGGTCATAATGAAGAAGCGGATAAGCTTGGTGAAAAGATCTTAGCGTTTATGGATGAATATGTTGGTAAACACGAAGCTAAATATTGTGAAAATTGTCAAAATCGTTATTATTTGCATGCGCAAGTAGGTATTGATAGCGATAATACTTCTAATTCTCCTGGAGCAAGAATTCCAGTATTATTTGAACCGGAAATGGTGGATCAACTATTACATAGTTGTAAGATGCATAAGTATTTCCCAACGGGTATTGGTGATATTTTTACTTTTGATCAAACTTGGTTAAAAACACCACAAGCACTATTTGATATTGTCAGTGGGGCATTAAATAATAGTATGCGTTATTTTAGTGGTTATTTAGCTAATAATGATTTAGTAAGAGTTACCGGTTATTTAGTTAAGAAAAGTGAAATTGAAAAATTAAATAATAAAAAACAATCATTAAATAATGTCACTTTATTTGGTAAAGGGGCTGGTGATACTGCATTAGCATTTAATCGTAAAGTTCAACATGAAAGCAACGATTAATAAAATAATTAATTTTTCTAATGTCGATGGACCTTTTAATGTTACTGCCATCTTTTTCCAAGGTTGTAATTATAATTGTTGGTTTTGTCATAATCCCGAAACAATAAATAAATGTCTTAACTGTGGGGATTGTGTTAAGACTTGTCCTTCCAAGGCTTTAAGTATGGTGGATAATAAAGTAGTGTATGATCAAAGTAAATGTGTGGATTGTGATGCTTGTATTCATACTTGTAAGCACAGTAGTTCACCTAAAACTAACGAATATGATGTGGATCAATTAATGAAGGTTATTGAAAAAAATAAGTTTTTTATTAAGGGTATTACGGTTAGTGGAGGTGAATGCACCCTAAATGAACAATTTCTCATTGAATTATTTAGTCGAGCACAAAAACTAGGATTAAAGTGTTTAATTGATTCTAATGGTTCATTAGATTTTGAAAAACATCAAGAGTTACTTAATGTTTGCGATGGTGTGATGTTAGATGTGAAAGCTAGTGATGATGATTTTCATCAAAGATTAACTAATTTTAGTAATAAGATTGTCTTAAAAAATTTATCTTATTTATTATCGGTTAATAAATTATTAGAAGTGAGAACAGTTGTTTTGAATGATCAATCTAATAATATTAAAACGGTTAATGATGTTTTAGATATTATTAGTGATCAAGTGGATTATAAATTGAATATCTATCGACCTTTTGGTGTTAGTGAACAAGGTAAATTGTTATGTGGTGATGATATTATTAGTGATGATATTGTCAACGAACTACTAGCTTTAATGAAAGATAAACCCAATAAGATAGTAATTAGGTAGAAGTGATTGTGAAACTGCGCATGTTTATGTCTTGCGTAGTTTTTTTGATTAGGATAATTAATATTTTTCTTTATTAAACAAATACTATAGTATTCTATTGATAGCAATTTATTTTTTTGTGATATGATTATTACAAGTAACATATACAAAATGATCGACTTCTTAGCAAGATGACTTGAGGATCGATGATAAATGACTTATTTTTAAAATAAAGATAAAGAAATTGGATAAAGATTATTGTATTGATGTGTGTTGGTTTGATTAATATCGATATGTATATGATCATTACTATTTAACGCTTTAATTATTGATGGAACATAATTTAAAGAAAGGTGATAAATATGAATATCAAAATGAAGAATTGTTTGTTTGAAATTGATAATAATGATTTCAAAGATCAAATGCAAAAGAAGGAATTGGAATATCTTATTAGTTTATTAAAGAAATACAAAAGAATTCCATTAGTTACTGAAGAGTTTGATTCGGCAATTATTAAATTAGAAGATATGCTTAAAAAAAGTAAATAATAGTAAAGATTGGATTTTTATCATGGTGTTTGGTATATAATTTATATTGACTATAATAGTAAGCTAGAATAACTAAAGTATTGATTTCTTCTTGCTTTATTTCTGTTTTAAAATTGTTATGACAAATCATAATCTTTTTCACTTAAATTTCATATAATAATTGACATTTTTATATATAGTGTTAAAATAAAATTGTAAACTACGTTTACCTATAGGAGGAGATTGAATTATATGAAAAAAATCATTAAAATTGCTCTTGTTGGTTTATTGATGTCTGCAGTTTTAGTTGGATGTCAAAGCAAACCTGTTGATTCTGGTAAAGATGCAATCACAATCGGTTTAGTTACTGACTTAGGTGGAATTGATGACAAATCATTCAACCAAGGTACTTGGGAAGGTGTTAAAAAATTTGCTGCTGAAGCTAAATTACCTGAAAAGAACATCGGGTTCTTACAATCAGCTCAAGAAAAAGATTATATTCCTAACTTAAGCCAATTTGCTGACCAAGCAAAAACTTTAATTGTTGCTCCTGGATTCTTATTTGAAAAAGCAATGACAGAAGTTGCTACTAACTATCCAGAACAAAAATTCTTATTAATTGATAGTATCATTGATTTACCAAATGTTTCTAGTGCTATTTTTGCTGAACATGAAGGTTCTTTCTTAACTGGAGTTGCTGCTGGTTTAAAAGCTAAAGCTGCAGGACAAAAGAAATTAGGTTTCATCGGTGGTATGGACTTTGGTCTAATCCAAAGATTTGAAGCTGGTTTTGAACAAGGTGTTAAAGCTGTATTACCTGAAGCTGAAGTAGTAGTTGAATATGCTGGTGACTTCGGTAAACCTGAAGTTGGTCAAACTTTAGCTAAAAAATTATTTGATGCTGGTGCTTATATCGTGTTCCATGCTGCAGGAAATACTGGTAACGGTTTAATTTCTGAAGCAAAAGCTCGTCAAGAAGCTGGTAAAGAAGTTTGGGCTATCGGTGTTGATATCGACCAATACGAAGCTGGTAAGATGGAAAATGGTAAATCTGCTGTTTTAACTTCAATGTTGAAAAAAGTAGATGTTGCTAGTTATGAAGTTTGTAAAAAAGTTGCTGCTGGAGAATTCAAAGGTGGTAAAGACAGTGCTTTAGTTTTCAATATTGCTAACAATGGTGTTGGTTGTGAACTTACTAAAGGACGTAACTTAAGTGATGATATTATTGCTGAAGTTGAAAAATACTCTGCTGATTTCAAAGCTGGTAAATTTACTATTAGCGAAATTCCTACAAGAATTGCTAACGCTAAAAACTAATTTTTAATAAAAAGCTATCGAAAGATGGCTTTTTTTTTGTTATAATAAAGCTAAGAGGTGAACTAGATGGATTATGCAATAGAAATGTTGGGTATAACTAAAGATTTTCCAGGTATTCGAGCTAACGATAATGTTACTCTACAAGTAGAAAGAAAAACTATTCATGCGCTACTTGGCGAAAATGGTGCCGGTAAATCGACTTTAATGTCTATTTTATTTGGATTATACCAACCAACATCAGGTGTTATTAAAGTAAATGGGGAAGAAGTAAATATTACGGATCCCAATGTCGCTACTAATTTAAAAATAGGGATGGTTCATCAACATTTTAAATTGGTTGAGTGTTTTACGGTTTGGGAAAATATTATTTTAGGTATCGAACCAAAGGGTAAGTTTGGCACAATTAATAAAAAAGAAGCGATTGATAAGATTTCTCAGTTAGTAAAAGATTATGGTTTTGAGATTGATTTATTGGCTAAGGTAGAAAATATTTCGGTTGGTATGCAACAAAAAGTTGAAATCTTAAAAATGTTATATCGTAATGCAGATATACTTATTTTTGATGAACCAACGGCTGTATTGACACCACAAGAAATTAATGAATTAATGGAAATTATGCGTTCATTAGTTAAACAAGGAAAAACGATAATTTTAATTACGCATAAGTTGAAAGAAATTAAATCAGTGGCGGATAAATGCACAGTGTTACGTCGTGGTAAGGGTATTGGGACCGTTGATGTAGAAAATACTTCAATTGAAGAGATGGCTAACATGATGGTTGGACGAGAAGTTAATTTTGAAATTGATAAATCAGAGTTTAGACCAGGTAAGTGTGTATTAGAGGTTTGTGATTTGGTAGTAAAAGATATTAAGAAAGTCGATAAGGTAAAAAATATATCATTTAAAGTTTATGAAAATGAAATATTAGGTATTGCGGGAGTTGATGGTAATGGACAAAGTGAATTAGTTAATGCGATTACGGGTTTAACTACGGATTATCAAGGGAAAATTATTTTAAATGGTGTCGATATTTCTAATTATTCGATCAATAAACGTTATATGTCAGGATTAGGTCATGTTCCTGAAGATCGGCATAAGCATGGTTTGGTTTTAGATTTTAAATTAAAAGAAAATTTAGTTATACATGATTATAATAATAAAGAGTTTTCTAAAAATGGTTTCTTAAATGTGGAAGCAATTGATAAATATGCGGATCGTCTAATTGAAGAATTTGATGTTCGTAGTGGTGAAGGTAAAGAATCTTTAACTCGTTCAATGAGTGGTGGTAACCAACAAAAAGCGATTATGGCGCGTGAAATTGATCGTTCACCAGATTTATTGGTAGTTGTTCAGCCGACTAGAGGATTAGATGTTGGTGCAATTGAATTTATTCATTCGCGAATTGTTGATGAAAGAAATAAAGGGAAAGCAGTTTTATTAGTATCTTTAGAATTAGATGAAATATTAGATTTAAGTGATCGTATTTGTGTATTATATAGTGGTCAAATTAGTGGTGAAGTTTTAGCGAAAGACACTAATGAAAATGAATTAGGATTAATGATGTTAGGACAACAGAGAGGAACTAATTAATGAAAAAGAATAAAACTTTTCTGTTCTCCCTTATAGCTGTATTTATTGGTATTTTAGTCGGTGTTGTAATTTTAATTGCGACAGGTAAGAATCCTTTGCTTTTATTTGTTGCCTTAATTAGATCTACTACGGGATATTATATTATTAATGGTACATTCAGTTTCCGCTATATTGGAGAATTCTTCGTATCGGCTATCCCTTTAATTCTAACGGGATTATCGGTGGGTTTTGCATTTAGAACAGGTATGTTTAATATTGGGGCAGAAGGGCAAGTTATGGTCGGAAGTTTGGCTGCAACATTTGTTGCCTTATGTGTGCCGGTACCTGATGGAATTAAATGGTTAGTGTGTTTGATTGCTGCTGCTGTTGCTGGTGCTTTATGGGCAGCTGTTCCAGGTATTTTAAAAGCTAAGTTTAAGATACATGAAGTAGTTATTTGTATTATGATGAATTATATTGCCTTGTATTTCACCAATTGGGCAGTTGAGACAATTGATCCAATGGCAATAGGGGTACGTCGTACTGCGGATTTCTCTAAAGGTTCGACTTTGATGTCAGATTTCTTAAGGGGAATTACTGGAAATTCGCGTTTGCACTGGGGTATTTTTATTGCGATTGCTGGGGTAATTATTTATTGGTTAATTATTGAAAAAACAACTTTCGGTTTTAATTTAAGAGCTACTGGTTTTAATAGTGAAGGTGCTAAATATGCCGGTATGAAGGTTAATAAGAATATTGTTTTATCGATGATGATTTCCGGTGCTTTTGCTGGTTTGGCAGGAGCTTGTATTACTCAAGGAGTATTTGGTTATGGTCGTGTGTTGGCTGCTATGGAAAACTATGGTTTTGATGGTATTGCTGTGGCGTTAGTTGGTAATAGTAGTGCGATTGGTATTTTATTATCGGGTTTATTATTTGCGATGTTGCAAAATTCGCAAAACACATTACAAATTTTAGGGTTAACTAAAGATATCGTTGCGATTATTATGGCGACAGTCGTATTAGCGGTAGCGATGAAGTATGGTATTGAATATGTCATGAATTTAATAGAAAAGAAAAATGAACGTGAAGGAAAGAAACCAAAATTAAGTAAAAGGAGGGGTGAATAATTATGGAATTGTTTTTAGGGATGATACCGGCAATTTTATATTATACAACTCCATTGGTAATTGCTGGGTTAGGTGGTTTATATTCTGAACGTAGTGGTGTTGTAAATATCGCATTAGAGGGTATTATGGTTATGGGTGCAGTAGCTGCGGCTATTGTAACTTATGAATTAGAAAGTTTGCCTGGAATGATGACAATTGCACCATGGATTGGTTTGTTAGTGGCAATTATTGTGGGTGTTTTATTTTCTTGGTTACATGCTTATGCTAGTGTTAGCTTAAATGCGGATCAAACAATTAGTGGTACAGCACTAAATATCTTATCATTAGGATTGGCAGTCTTTGTTTGTCAAATTTTATACCAACAAGAAAGATCAATAACTTGGATTGGCGGTTTGAAAAAAGGGTTCCCACTTTTAGAAGATATTCCAGTATTGGGATGGATTTTTAAAGAAAGTTATCCGACATTTTGGATTGGTATTGCATTAGTAATAATTACATATTTTGTCTTATATAAAACGCGTTTTGGATTGCGTTTTAGAAGTTGTGGAGAGTTTCCACAAGCTAGTGAATCAGTGGGTATCAATGTTCATAAAATGCGTTATATTGGCGTATTAACTTCTGGTGGTTTCGCTGGTTTAGCTGGTGGTATCATGTGTTTAACTTTAGGTAGTGGTCAATTTACCGCAACTGTTATTCATGGATTTGGATTTATCGCTATTGCGACTTTAATTTTTGGTAAATGGCATCCATTTGGGGTTTTAGGAGCTTCATTATTCTTTGGCTTCTCACAAGTGTTGTCGTTATATGCGAATAGTATACCTGTATTAAATTTATTGCCTCAAGTATTTTATTATATTTTCCCTTACGCTGTGACAATTGTCGCACTAATTATTTTCTCTAATACTAAGGGTGTTGGACCAAAGGCGGCCGGTGAAATATATGATCGAGGAAAAAGATAAACAGTGTAGAAATACACTGTTTTATGTTATAATTAACTGTAATAATAAGGAGAAATTATATGAATTTAAAAGACTATATTGCATCGGTGCCTAATTTTCCTAAAGAAGGGATTATGTTTAGAGATATTACCCCTTTAATGGCAAATGGTGAAGCATTTCATTATGCAATTAACCAAATTAAAGATTTTGTTATAGAGTTAGGTGCAGATGTGGTTGTTGGACCTGAAAGTCGCGGATTTATTTGTGGATGTCCAGTTGCTTATGAACTAGAAATTGGCTTTGTACCAATTAGAAAACCTAATAAACTACCAAGAGAAACAGTAAGTTTAGAATATGATTTAGAATATGGATCAAACAAATTGGAGATGCATAAAGATGGTGTAAAACCAGGACAAAGAGTAGTTATTATTGATGATTTACTTGCGACAGGTGGTACAGTTGAGGCAACGGTTAAACTTGTTGAAAGTTTAGGTGCTAAAGTAGTTGGTTGTGCATTCTTAATTGAATTGGATGCTTTAAAAGGTCGTGAACTTTTAAAAGATATTCCCGTATTATCATTAATGAATTACTAATCTATTAAAAAAGAAAGGGGTGACTTCACTTGAAAAAATTAAATGTAACTAAAGATTTATTTGAGAGTGAAGTTCACTCATATATAACTAATAAAGAAAGTTTAGAATTAATTGAAAAAGCTTATAATTGTGCTTATCGTGTTCATCAAGGACAAATGCGTAAAAGTGGGGAACCTTATTTTGTACACTTATTAAATGTTGCCTATATACTTGCGACTTTAAAGAGTGATCCTAAAACGATTGCGGCGGGATTATTACATGATAGTGTGGAAGATACGGGTGTTACTAAAGAGGATTTAGCTTTATTATTTGATGAAGAAATTGCCAATTTAGTGGAAAGTGTTACGAAGATTAAACAATTAAAATTTAACGATGAAAGTGAATATCTCGCAAGTAATCACCGTAAAATATTTATTGCGATGGCCAAAGATGTGCGAGTAATTATTATTAAGTTAGTCGATCGATTACATAATATGCGGACATTGGAATGGCATACACCGGAAAAACAAAAGAAGATTGCGGGTGAAACATTAGATGTTTATGCACCAATAGCCCATCGTTTAGGGATTAATGAAATTAAAAATGAATTAGAAGATTTAAGTTTTTATTATTTAAAACCCGATAATTATCGTGAGGTTGCGAATTTATTGGAGAAGAAAAAAACTGAACGGGATGAACATGTCCAAAAAATGATTGGTGAAATTGAAGAATTATTGACAAAAAATAATATTCAATATCGGATTTTTGGGCGTTCTAAACATTTATACTCAATATATAAAAAAATGACTTACAAACATAAACGATTTGAAGAAATTTTAGATCTACAAGCTATTCGTATTGTAACTAAAAGCGAATTAAATTGTTATGAGGTATTAGGGCATATTCATGCTAACTATAAACCGATACCAGGAAGATTTAAAGATTATATTGCCGTACCAAAGATGAATATGTATCAATCACTACATACGACTATTGTTGGTTATGAAGGGGATATTTATGAAGTCCAAATCCGTACTGAAGAAATGGATAAGGTAGCGGAAAAAGGGATCGCAGCTCACTGGCGGTATAAAGAAGGATTGAATAATAATGCTTTAAATCAAAAAGAAATTGAAGAAAAATTATCTTTATTTAGAGATATTAATTTAATGACTGCGGAATTAGATAATCCTGTAGAGTATATGGATATGTTGCAAAAGGATATTTTTGAAGCTAATATCTATGTAATGAGTCCTAAAGGAAGAGTTATTAATTTACCTAATGGCGCTACACCGCTAGACTTTGCTTATCGTATTCATACAGACGTAGGTCATGCGACTGTTGGGGCGATTGTGAATAATGTTTTAGTTCCTTTAAACACTCCTTTAAAAACAGGTGATGTTGTCCAAATTAGAACTAGTAAACAGAATCCGGCACCTAGTGAGGGATGGCTAAAGATTGTAAAAACTAGTCATGCGCGTAATAAGATTAAAACTTATTTCTTAAAGAAGGAACAAGAAAATCGGGCAGAAATGATTAGTAAGGGAGAACAAATTTTTAAGGATGAGCTTAAAAAGCGTAATTTGGAAGAAAAAGAGTTCTTAGATAAAACGAAGTTAGATAATATTTATAGTTATTTTTCAGTTAGTAATTATTCGGATTTGATGTACGCTATTGGAATGAAGAGTTTGAATAGTAGTGCGGTCGTTGATAAAATGACTACTAAGCGTAATGTCTTAGATAACATTGCCAACTTGTTTGTTTCTAGTAAGAATAAGAATTTATCAAAGAGCAAATCGGGAGTGAAAGTTGCGGGTATTGAAACGATGATGATTGGGATTTCTAATTGTTGTTTACCATTGCCTGGTGATGAGATTGTTGGATATATTACTAAGGGTGCAGGTGTTAAAGTGCATCGTGTGGGATGTCCAAATATTGCGAATAGTGGAAGATTGATTGATGTATCTTGGGATGAAGTTATCTTACGTCCATCTTATGAAGCAAAGATTCAAATTGAGAGTAAGGATCGTAATTTCTTATTAAGTGATTTAATTACGGTAGTTGCGCAATGTCAATCTAATATGGTTGCGGTTAATTCAAAAGTTAATAATGAAACTTTAACGGCAATTACGACGATGACTTTAATGGTTAAGGATTTAGAACATTTACGTAATGTTATTGCGAATTTACGGAAAGTAGATAGCGTTTTAAAAATTGAAAGAATAATTAATTGATAACTGTTTTAAAATATGTTAAGATAAGTACAAGCTGATAATTGTAAAAGAATTATTATGAATTAATAGAGACAAAGTGGTCGGTGGAAACTTTGATGAAATAATAATGGTAGACGTACAATTTGGCATTATTTGTAATGAATAATCGTTTAACTAGCGTTAATAGTTATAGAGTATAAATTTAGGTGGTACCACGTATAAAGCGTCCTATGGGATGCTTTTTTATATTTAGGAGGGAATAATATGAGCGAAAATTACCAAATGCCAAGAGGAACCCAAGATATCTTTGGGACAGAAATTGATAAATGGCATATTATTGAGTCATTAGCGAAAGACATGTGTTATTTGTATAATTATGAAGAAATTAGAACGCCAGTTTTTGAACACACGGAAGTTTTTGCGCGCAAGAATGATAGTAGTGATGTTGTGAATAAGGAGATGTATACTTTTACAGATAATGGTGGACGTTCATTGACTTTACGTCCAGAAGGAACAGCGGGAATTATTCGCAGTTTTGTCGAACATAAGATGTATGGTAATGCGGATTTACCGACAAAGTTCTATTATATTGCCCCTAATTTTCGTTACGAAAGACCACAAAAGGGAAGAATGAGAATTCACCACCAATTTGGTTGTGAAGTAATTGGTGCGAAAAGTCCGATTATTGATTGTGAAGTTATAACATTAGGTATTAGTGTAGTTAAGGCTTTGGGATTAAAAGATATCAAAGTTTTAATTAATACTTTGGGTGATTTTGAAAGTAGAGAAGCTTACAAAGTAGCTTTAAAAGCCCACTTTGAACAACATATTGATACGATGTGCGAAGATTGTAAACGCCGTTTAATTCAAAATCCACTACGAATTTTAGATTGTAAGATTGATGCGGATCATCAAGCAATGGCTAATGCTCCAAAACTAACTGATTATTTAAATGATGAAAGTAAGGCCTACTTTAATCAAGTGTTAATGACTTTAGAAGCACTAGGTATTGAATATGAAGTAAATGAAAAGTTAGTTCGTGGCTTAGATTATTATTCACATACGGTATTTGAAGTTGTCAGTGTCAATGGGAATATGGGTAGTCAGTCAACATTATTTGGTGGTGGCCGTTATGATAATTTTGTTTCTTATTATGGTGGACCAGAATTAAGTGGTATTGGTTTTGGTATGGGTATTGAAAGATTATTAGTAGCTTTAGAAGCGGAAAATATTATTTTAGAAGAAGAAAAAGAGTTAGATGTATATATTATGTGTTTAGATCCAAATAATCAAACTAAAGCGCTAGCTCTTGCGACTAAAGTTCGCGCAATGGGATTTAGTTGTGATATGGACTATCAATTAAGAAGTTTTAAAGCTCAATTTAAGAGTGTTGATCGTCAAAAAGCGAAAGTTGTCTTCATTATGGGTGAAGATGAATTTGCGAATAATGAAATTACTTTAAAACATATCGCATCACAAACCCAAATTAAAATCAAAGAAGAAGAAATGTTAGAAACATTAGATGAATTAATTGTTACAGGAGATGATCATCATGAATAGAACTCATAAAAATAATCAACTACGTGCGAGCGATGTCAATAAAAATGTGACACTACAAGGTTGGGTTAATAAAAGAAGAAATTTAGGAAGTATTTGTTTTTTAGATTTACGTGATCGCTATGGTATTACGCAAATTACATGTAATGAAGAAATTACCCAACAAATCAAAGATGTTCGTAATGAATATGTTTTAGAAGTGAATGGAGTAGTACAACTAAGAAAAGATGCGAATAAGAATTTAGAAACTGGTGAAATCGAAGTTGTTGCGACCGATGTTAAAATTATCAATAGTGCCAATACGACACCAATGATAATTGCGGATGAAACTGATGCCTTAGAAGACACACGTTTAAAGTATCGTTACTTAGATTTACGTCGTAAACCGATTGTCGATAATTTATTATTGAGACATGAAGTAACTTTATTAGTGCGTAATTATTTATCAAAATTAGATTTTGTGGAAGTAGAAACACCAATCTTATGTAAATCAACACCCGAAGGAGCAAGAGATTATTTAGTTCCTTCCCGTATTAGCAATGGGAAGTTTTATGCTTTACCTCAATCTCCTCAAATCTATAAACAATTATTAATGATTGGGGGATTAGATCGTTATTTCCAAATTGCTCGTTGTTTTAGAGATGAAGATTTACGAGCTGACCGTCAACCGGAGTTTACTCAAATCGATATTGAAATGAGTTTCATTGAACAAGAAGATATCTTTAATGTGGTGGAAGGATTGATGGGTGAAATCTTCAGTAAAATTAAGAATATTAATTTAGATAAATTTGTGCGCATTCCTTATGTTGATTGTATTAAAGATTATGGTAGTGATAAACCAGATACGCGTTTTGAAAATAAAATTATAAATATTTCTGATATCTTTAGTAATACTTCTTTTGAAATCTTTAAAAATGTATTAAATGATAAAGGGGAAGTAAATGCTTTAGTATTTAATAATTGTGGCGATAAATATTCGCGTAAAGATTTAGATAAATTACAAGAGTTTGTTCGCAAATATCAAGCGAAAGCTTTATCATTTCTTAAATATAATAATAATGAACTTACGGGTTCAATTATTAAAGTACTAAGTGATGAAGAAAAAGCGATGTTAGTTGATCAACTACAATTACAAGAAAATGACTTGGTTCTAATTGTAGCGGATAAATATAAAGTTGTGAAACAAGCTTTAGGAGCGTTACGTTTAGAAGTGGGTAGACAACAAAACTTAATTGATGAAAGTTTATTTAACTTCTTGTGGGTAACGGATTTCCCAATGTTTGAATATAGTGAAGATGAAGATCGTTATGTGGCAGCGCATCATCCATTTACTTCGCCAAAGAAAGAAGATGTGGATAAATTATTAACGGATAAAGGTAACTGTTATTCATTAGCGTATGACTTAGTATTAAATGGTTATGAATTGTTGTCGGGTTCAATTAGAATTCATAATGAAAAACTACAAGCTCAAGTATTTGAAGCAATTGGTTTATCGTTAGAAGAAGCGAAAGATAAGTTTGGTTTCTTCTTAGAAGCATTTAAGTATGGTACACCTCCACATGGTGGAGTAGGTATTGGTTTGGAAAGATTAGTAATGATCTTAGCGAACACTAGTAATATTCGTGATGTAGTAGCTTTTCCTAAAACGGCTAGTGCTAGTGATTTAATGAGTGAAGCACCTAATTTAGTTGATGAAAAACAATTGAAAGAATTAGGTCTTAATCTAAAATAAAAAAAGTCAATACTTGTAAGTAAAAAAATATTTGTTAAAATATAAATGTCTAAGGTTAAATTATTTCCAACACACATATTTTAGGGAACTTGATGTCGTCTTTTGGTGTTGAAAAACGGTATTTATACCGGGATCCTAATAAAAGAAGCACGGTACCCACCTGGTCATCCAGGGAATATACGACCTTAGACTAAATATTTTGTTGAAGTACGTAGATACTTTTGTTATAATATAATTAGAAATTAGGAGAGATGATTATGAATATATGGTATTCAATTGGTAGTTTAATTTTAGGATTAGTTATTGGGGGCGGATTAGGTTTTTATTTCACTAAAAAGAAGTTTGAACAACAATTAAAAGACAACCCACCTGTAAGTGAAAAAATGATTAGAGCGATGTTCTTACAAATGGGTCGCAAACCAAGTGAGGCTCAAATTCGTTCTATCATGAAATCTATGGGACAATAAGCACGCAAGTGCTTTTTTAATTTATGAAGAAATTAATTAAGATTATATTAATCGCTCTAATATTATTTAGTGGGTATTATTTACTACAAGGCTATCAATATGCAAAGGCAACTTTGAGTAATCATCCAATTGAAGAAGTTGTGAAAGAACAAAGAGCAAATAAAGATTATGTTACTTTAGATATGGTTAATAAAGATTTCGTTAATGCCGTAGTAAGTGTGGAAGATCGTTATTTCTATCAACATAATGGGATTAATATTGTCAGTATGGCGAAAGCTTTATTTCTTAACGTTAGTAACAAGGAAATAGTTACAGGTGGCAGTACAATTTCCCAACAATTAGTTAAAAATATCTTTTTGACACAAGATCAAACTTTTGAACGAAAAATTGCGGAAATATTTATTACGCTTAAATTAGAAAATATATATACGAAAGATGAAATATTAGAACTGTATATTAATAATAATTATTATGGTGATGGTTTTTATGGTATAAAACAAGCGAGTATTGGTTATTTTCATAAAAGTCCTAGTAGTTTAGATTTAGCTCATTCTTCATTATTGGCCGGGTTACCCAATGCACCGAGTGTTTATCAATTAAGCAGCGGTTTTGATTTAGCGAAAAAACGTCAAAGAATAGTTTTAGATAAAATGATTGAAAACAAATGTTTGACGAAGGAAGAAGCGGACAAAGTGTTTAATGAGAGGATAATAT
>JBATBW010000077.1:0-3142 GCA_049662565.1 Erysipelotrichaceae bacterium
CCTCCGTAATTAGTATATGTTCCCGGAACGATAGCACTCCAATATCTATTTCCGGTTCCGGCAGGCATAGAGGCAGGTTCAGCCGCACCCAAGAAAGTAGATTGCTGGATCACCGCCATTTCATTGACTGCATTGCGCAGTTGGTTGATTTCTTCGGCGGTCATGCAATATTCAGCGCCGTATTTTGCGATAAAGTCAGCGAGTAGTGGGCTATTTTTCTTGTCAGCCCATTCGATAGGTAAATTAGCACTCATAAGTACAGGGATATAGGGATTAGAGTAGGCAAGCCTACGAAATTAGTATCTGAAACAAAACCTGCAGGAGAAATAGAAACGGTCTGGAACTTTGCTTCGGCGGTCTTGATATTGGTTTCGGTTTTTATTTTTGGTCGAGCGTTTTGTTGGTAGTCGTTACGACCTATGATTAGATCACGGCCATTAGTCAATTTTAGCTTAATGAACTTCACTTTGTGCATGAGTTCAATGCGCGTTGCACGATTTTCATCATTAGATGGAAATCGTATGGTAATACTTTGTTTATAGGAAGTTCCGGCTAAGCTGTATTCGCTTTCTTCTCCAAAAGAAACCGAGCCTAAACCAACGTGCGCTTTGGCAAAGTCAACTGCAAACATCGTGGAATTAAAGAACGGTTGCCATTCAGGGATATTGGCGGCGGTAACTTCGCCCATAAAAGCAAGTTCCACACCACAGATATTTGGATTAACAGCAACTCTACCAAGTATTTCCATAAAAAAAGAATGTTTTTACGAAGATAAGTAAAAGTTTACTTAAAGTATATTTTTATCATTAAAAAATGTACTTATAGTATATTTTATTTTATATTGAAATCCTAAAGTTTATCTCTAGATATTCCAAAAAACCCAGAAAAAAGTGTAACAATGTAACCGAGGAAGTAAATACGGTGTGAACCCCAATAAAACAAGGACTTAAGGAGATACAACGGTTTTGTAACCAAGGGAAGAAAGAGAAATGTATTTTTGTAACCCCTTTATTAGTTACATTTTTTTTGTAACTGAGTATACAATTATAAAAGTAAAATGTAACCTAAATTACTATAGTTTACGGCACTTTTCGGCAATGGTTACAAAGTTACACTTTTTTGCAGGTTTATTATAAATAGGGGGTAAGGGGGGGAAATGATATAAGAATGCGCCTACTTACTTGGGATTTTCAAGAAAAGTATCTTTGTTGTAATTTGCGGTCTGAAATCCAAAGAAAATGAGCTTTACTGACGACCAGATTACAACCATGAAAAGCATACTGAAACGAATAGATACTGAAACTATTTATGCTAATCAGTTCTTTATTCCGGAGAATGAGTTTAGAACAGGCTGTACGATTGTAATCCAGAACAAATACAAGAAAACGATTTGTTTATTTCAGCATTTCAATACGTTATCGCCGTACCGAATGAAGCTGTTAATCCGCTTATCCGGACAAATCCCTTTTCCAATTCAAATAACGAATCCTCGCAAGGGTTTGCAAAGGATAGGATGGGAGTTTGTATAACAAAAAAAACCGCTCGAGTGAGCGGTTTAAAAAGGAATGAATACTGGTGGCGGTTTTACAATTAGTTCAGAGGCATCGCGCTTTAACTTCTCTGAAATTGCATCACGAATGAATTGGGAAACTTTAATCTTTCTTTTCCTCAATTCATCAAGGGTTTGCTTCTGAATTTTAGAAAGCTTAATCGTAGTAACTTCGGTGTATTGCTCCATAATTGTAATACGTTTATAGGTGTTAGCCAATAGTTATGCAGGATTGCTACGAAAATTCTTCGCCACAAACTCCGCATCTCAACATATTTGAACCTATGAATTTTCTTTGTTCTTTTGGATGTTCACATTCATTTTCTGAATAATCATAATAATTCGTAAAAAATTTACTGCTTGAAATTTGTTTTAAAATATCTTCATCTTTTTCAGGAAAAAACAACCAACTAGCACATAAATCGCTTGAATATCTTTGCCATATATTAGCACATTCAGCTAAACTGACTATTAAATTTTCGTTTATTAAAAGTTCTTTTTGAAGTCTATATAAATTCAAAACATCCTCTTTAGTGTAATAAGCATCTTCTTGTAAAAAAATGCCTGAATTTTGATTTAATGTTTTCATAATGATATTTTGTTTTAACCATCCACAACCCCGCATAACAGCAGTCTTGAACTACTTGCAAGTTTAGTGGAATTTACGTTATTAATTAATTTTTGTTTTATCCGAAAGTAATCGGTTTCAATTTTTGCAAGCAGTACAAGGCTGCGAAGCGTTAGCAAACAGTTAATTCAGAACCGCTTAAAAAGAAAAAAAGATTTTGAAGTTCATCAACAAAACTTATCCTCTTTGGTGGCATATGGTTTACTTCATCATAATTCAGATTAGTAAATGAAAAAATGAAATCTCCTTTTTCGGTTATTTTTATTTGATACCAAACATCATTTATAACGATTCTATAATGAGATAGAAATTCGTAAAATTCAAATCCTAAATCGTAAAGCCATTTTATGTTTAATTCAAGTCTTTCTACATTTTCATCTGAAAAAGTTTCATAAGTCGATTTATATTTTGGATGCTCGAATAAAATTTTAAAATACTCTTTGTTTTTAAAATCTACCGAATTATCATTGGGAGAAAATCCTTCTATTTTTGAAGGTAAATTATCGATACATAAATAATTTCCAACCCTCAAATTTTGTGGTAAAATAACCGATTTGCTAACATCGGTTTGCACGCATTGTGGCTTTGGGTCTGTGTTTGAATTTTTAGGCATAATTTAAAGTTTTTTGATTATTTGTTAATATTTGTGTTGAATTCGCCACAACGACGAGCAAGCCGAGTGGCGTTATGTGCCATTTTATTCCGACCACACATATTTACTTGGATGATATTTTTTAGGTCTTTTAAGTGTTTGTTCTTTATCACAAACAGAACATCTTCTGCTAAATCCTTGTTCAAACAAAACCTTGCATTTGTTGTCTTTAAACTTTGACCATTTATAAATTTCCCAATCGTGAAAAGAAAAACGGCACATAACAGCGGTTATAAGCAATTGACATTTCTGTCTTAAATTTAAAATTAGTCTTGCACCTGTATTCATTGTTTATTTATTTGAAGTTTAGGCA
>JBATBW010000078.1:0-3565 GCA_049662565.1 Erysipelotrichaceae bacterium
CTAATGCCTTTATGAATGGGGCTAAAGTGGCTTATAAAGCGGTTATGAAACCGGTTGAAGGTACTATTTTAACAGTTATTCGTGAAAGTAGTGAAGAAGCATTAATGTATTTAAATAATAATCCTAATATTACTATTGATGAATATATGGATTATTTAATAGAACGTGCTAAATTCTCATTAAAGACAACACCAGATTTATTGCCAATATTAAAAGAAGTTGGTGTAGTTGATAGTGGTGGTTGTGGTTTACTTTATATCTTATCGGGTTTTAATAGTGCTTTAAAAGGTAATGTTATTGCTTTAGAAAAGAAAACTAATACATCTTCAGAAAGTAATTTAGCGCAAGTAGATAATGATGAATTTGGTTATTGTACAGAATTCATTGTGAAATTATCGGATTTTGGTATGGATCATTTTAAAGAAGATGATATGAAGAAATCTTTAAGTAGAATGGGTGATAGTATTGTTGTTGTTCAAGATGATGATATATTCAAAGTTCATGTTCATACATTAAAACCTGGTGATGCATTAAATATGGCCCAAAAGTATGGCGAATTCATCAAGTTAAAAATTGAAAATATGCAATTACAACATGAAAATATTGTTTCTAATGAAACTAAAGATGAAGTTATTGAAGAACAAGAATATGCGATTATTGCGGTTGCGAGTGGTGATGGTATCAAAGATACTTTTAATTCATTTAATGCTAACTATATTATTAGTGGTGGTCAAACAATGAATCCTTCGACAATTGATTTTGTCGAAATGATTGAGACTACTAATGCGAAAAAAGTTATTATTTTACCAAATAATTCTAATATCATTCTTGCGGCTAATCAAGCAGCTTCGCAATATGAAGATGGTCATGTTATTGTTTTGCCAACTAAGACAATTCCTCAAGGTTTAAGTGCTTGTATTGTTTTTGAACCGGGAATGGATTTAGATGCTAACTTAGCTAATATGCAAGAAGCTATTGATAATACGCATACTGGACAAGTAACATATGCTATTAAGGATACTTCATATAACGGTTTATTAATTAAAGAAAATGATTATATTGGTATTAAGGATAAAGATATTGTGACTAATGGTCCGGACAAAATGGAAACTATTTGTCGTTTATTGGATTTATTAGTAAGTAAAGATAGTGAAATCGTTACTATTATTAAAGGTGAAGATGGAACGGATGAAGAAGTAGAGAAGATCATTGCTTATATTGATGAAGAATTTAATATTGAAGTTGATATGATCGATGGTGGTCAACCAGTATATTCATTTATTTTTGGTGTAGAATAAAAGTGCTTAGGCACTTTTTTTATGTACTAAAGATAAAACAGTATTAACTATATTTTAGTACTTGACAATGTATAGTAGTTGGTGTAACATATTAGTGGAGGTAGATAAATATGAATGTTCAATTCAAAAAAGGCGTATTAGAGTTAATCGTCTTATTTGTTATTAAAAATGAAGATAAATATGGTTATCAACTAGTAAGTGAAGTCGATAAAGCAATATCTGTTAATGAAGGTACGATATATCCTTTATTGAAACGATTAACTTTAGAACATTATTGTGAAACTTACTTACAAGAATCGAATAGTGGGCCAAGTCGAAAGTATTATCGGATAACACCATTAGGAAAAAAATATTTAGATGAATTGACTAAAGAATGGTTGTCTTTTAGTCAACAGGTTAATGAATTTATCAAAAAGGAGGATGATGATAATGAGTAAAACAGAGTTTATTAAAATAATGAATGATCGCTTATCACTATTGAATGACAGTGAAAGAAATGATATTATCAATGAGTTTAGTTTACATATTGATGATCAAATGGCTAGTGGTAAAAGTGAAGAAGAAGCTGTTTCTACATTAGGAGATATTGATGAAATCATTCATGACATTTTAGATGTTTATCATTTAAATACTAATAATACTAACACTAAAAATAATCAAAATTTTGAATTTTATGCCAATAATATTAAAACTTATTTTGAAAAAGTATGGAACAATTTAAAAGAATTTAGTATGAATGATGTCATTTATTTAATCTTTAAGTTTATTTTATTGTTAGTTTTTATTGCGATTATTAGTAAGATCTTTAAGGGTGTGATATTTATGTTATTGCCTTTTGGACCATTTAATTTATTTTTATCATTACTTGTGGAGTTGTTATTGTTTATATTGGCTTTGTATTTAATTTACATCTTTATTAATAAAGAAATATTAGAGAATAAAGTTAGTAGTGTGAAGATGCAAAAGGTGATTAATAAGCATACTAATAAAACTGATAGCGATAGTGTGTTTTGGAATATCTTTAAAGTGCTCATTGTTATCTTTGTGATGATTCCGATGATATTCGCAGTTGTTGGTACTGGAGTTGGCTTTCTATTTAGTGTAATCGGTAGTATTTATTTTAATCATCTTCTTTTCTGGGGTATTAGTGTAGTTTTACTTGGTTGTTTGATTTTTGGTGCTGCTTTAGTTACCTTAATTGGTAAAATAATTGGAGGTAAAAAATGAAAAAGATAATTATTAGTTTGGTTGTTGGGTTTATCTTGATTATTAGTGGATCAATTATGTCAGGTGTGGGTTTTTTTGATATAGCTAATAGAGTTGATGATCGTATTGTTAATGGTGAATTATTACCTGTTAAGGATTACGAAAGAACTTTTAAACCTTATGATAATCTTACGGCTGTTGAATTAGATTTTGAGAATATTTATATTGATGAGAACACAAAGATTAACTTCATTTATACGGATAGTGATAGTGTGAATGTTAAGGTTAAATATCATAGTTTGTTTGATTTAAATGTTTATTATAATGATGAAGATGATAATAAGTTAGATATTGATTTTAGAAATGGTGTTCATGAAATTAGAGATGTACGAAATTTCTTTGTTTATTTTAAAAATGCTTTGAATAATAATTATAATTTGAGTCATTATTCGATTAATAGTTATATTAGTGAGATTAATATTACATTAAATCAAAAATATAAGGATAATATAAAAATCAGCGATTAAGCTGATTTTTGTGTTTTATATTGCGATTATTATTCCTTGATTATCCGAATAGAAGGTAGTTAATCCTTTACATTGTAAGAGTTTAACTTCTTGGTTTGGCAAGGCTTTTTGGATTTGTTCTTTAATATAAAGAGCATTTTCTTCGTTATAACAATGATTAATATAGATGGTGTTGGCTAAATTTTCTTTAGCTAGTATTTTCTCAATCATTTTGTCTAAGGTCTTTTTTAAACCTCGAATTTTTGATTTGATGATGATTTCACCTTCTAAACTATTTTCACAAATTACTTTAATATTTAGGGTAGATATTACCGTATTTACTAAAGGGCTCATTCTTCCAGTTTTTACCAAGTTATCGTAACTGCCCAATGTAAAGATGATTTCTCTTTCTTCATTATATTGATCTAATATTTGACATATTTCTTCAAAAGGTAAGTTTTGTTGGAATAATTCTATGGCTTTTTCCATTATAAGTATTAAATGTCCAGCAGTTGCATGGGTGTCAATTACGTGAACTTTTTTGTTAGGGAATTC
>JBATBW010000079.1:0-2185 GCA_049662565.1 Erysipelotrichaceae bacterium
TGCTTATGGTGTGCGTATTTTTAACTGGCAGTCTTCGTAAGCTGTCTTATAACGTTAAAACTACACGCTGGTTGCCTATTTATGCCAATGCTTCGGCAACTAGCTTGTAGTGATTGTTATATTCTCGGCTTTTTTATTTATTAATCTAAAGTGGTCGAATTTGACCACTTTAAAAAAACAAAACAAATGACACCAAAAGAAAAAGCATTACAGCTATGTAATAGATTTATGTTTACCAACTCTTATCAATCAATAGTTTGGTATAACGCAAGAATATGTGGATTAATGGCGGCTGAGGAACAATTAAAAACGCTTGAAGAACTTGACGATAGATGGCATAGTTGCCAAGAAAATAAAATGACATCAATTTTTGCGACAGAAATTGATTATTGGTTAAACGTTACTGCTGAAATAGAAAAATTATAGCAAGAGTAGCTTTGGTTACAAAGTTGCTCAAAACTTACCTACAACGTTCTGAGGCTTTGTGTCTGTTGCGACCAAAAATAAAACAAATTTTAATTTAAACACTAAAAATTACAGATTATGACTAAACATTCAGAAAACACCAAGCCCAGCAATAGCACAAAACCTGTGTTACCTGCTGTTTTTTCTTTAGATGTGATTATTCCTTATATGGAAAACACAACAGAGGAAAGTTGGTGTACAGATGTGGTAAAAACTAAAGATGGTAAAAATTGTTTATTCGGACACTTGTTTGATTTAGGTGGAGGAGAATTATTTGATTGGTTTGAAAACATAGCAACGACTTATATGGTTTATCCTGTAAATGATGGTAAAAATGAAAATTATCAACAACCAACGCCAAAACAAAGATGTGTTGCTTACTTGAAGGATTTACAAAGTGGCAAAGCGAAAACAACTTATCAATTAATGGACGAAGAATATGAACGTTACTCGTCCACAAAATAGCAGGTAACTATTGGCTAACACCTACAAATGTATTACAATTATGCAACAATATACAAAAGTTAAAGTAATTAGAATTTCAGAAAGTCAACATAGAACGCTTCAAAAAATGAAGTCTTATAATGTTGATGTAGGTAAATTTATAAGGGATTTTAATTAATATTTCGTATATTTACATATCGAAAGTTACGGTTCGATATAAAAAGAAATTAATTTAAAGATGCAGTTAGTAGAGCCGTAACCTCGAAAGCTGTATCTTTTTTGTATTATGGAAATTTGGAAAGAAATTGAAGGGTTTGAAAACTTATATCAAGTGGGTAGTTTGGGGACTGTAAAAAGTTTAGGTAATGATAAACTAAGAAAAGAAAAAATACTAAAACAGGGAATATCTAATTGCGGTTATAAAACTGTTTGCCTATCTAAAAACAGTAAATATAAAACATATACAGTACATAGATTGTTGGCTAATAATTTTTTATCAAACCACGAAAACAAAAGAACCGTAAATCATATTAATGGAATCAAGACCGATAATAGGATTGAAAATTTAGAATGGTGTACAACTTCTGAAAACACACAGCACGCTTACAATACTGGTTTAATAAAAGTGTCTAAAGGAGAAAGCCATGTAAATTCTAAGCTTACACAACAACAAGTGTTAGAAATAAGACAGATAGGAAAAAATTTAAAGCAAAAAGAAATAGCGAAAATATATGGAATTACTCAAACTAACGTTAGTAACGTACTAAATAATATTTACTATAAATAAAACGAGAATATTTCAATCTATTCCTAAAGAAAAATCTAAATGCCCTTTCTAAAACTCGGCAACTTAAACCATGCTAAAACACCAATTATTAATACGAAAAATAAACCGATATACAAAACTGTATTATCGGCTTTTTCGGTTTCTTTAATTTTAGTTTCGCTTTCTTTTTTTATACTTGAAACTTTATTTTCTGTTTTATCTTCCGTTTTATTTATTTTACTTTTATCTTTCGTAATAACTACATTAAAATAGCTTTTACCGTTTATTATCATTGGTTTAAGCGTGTCAAATGGTTTTGCCGTGAAAACATCCATTAAAACGGTTTTCGTGGCTTGTGTGTAGTGATTTTCAATCGTGATGCTATCTTTGAATTGTTTTTGATAGGATATATCGGTTTTACGAGTTCCGCAACTAATAACGACACCAATTAGAATTACCGCTAAACAAAAATTCACTGATTTTATCCCAAAGATTTCCATAGTATTTTTT
>JBATBW010000080.1:0-1762 GCA_049662565.1 Erysipelotrichaceae bacterium
CAGTACCACATACTAAAAGTATTCTTTTCATGATTATATCCCCCTTTCTATTTATTCACCCATGACGCAAATATTACATTTTCTATCGCGTTCACGGTTTTGATCCCAATCAATAAAGTAAATATAACCAACAGTGCCAGTTTGAATTTGACCATTCTTAATAATGAAAGTTTCACTAGCTCCAAATAAAGAACCTCTAATATGCGCATCCCCATTTAAGATAGTACCAGGATCTGCAGGATACATCGGATCATTCATGTTCATTAAGAAATCCACATGCTTAGGACCCGGATAACGATAATCCGTATTCTCTGAAAGTTCACGCGGAACAATACGATCCAAAATTCGATTTAAATCCACTTGTAAATATTCATCACCATTAAAATCAGTATCATGAACATACTCTTCAAAAATAACTGAACAAGTTGTATGTGGTGATTGAACAACCACAATTCCATTTTGAACACCACTAGCTTCTACTGCTTTTACTACTTGATCTTTAATATTATGATATGTTACTCTTCTCCCATTAGAATGAAGAATAAGCGTTTCTTGATGTATAGACATTTTATTTACCTCCGTTTTGATTAATTTCATCACGAGCTTTAACCAAAGCTTCGATCATTGATTGTAAAGTAGCAGCTGGATCTTTAGCACAAACAATACCACTAGTACCACCTGTACCATCAGCACCCGACATAATTGCTTTATAAACATCATCACCAGTACTAATACCTGCCGCTTGAAGCGTTAAAGTAGTAGGAGAAACTGACTTAACAGCTTGATTAGTCGCTTCCATATAAGAACTATCTGCTGTCTTACCTGTGCCAATTAATTCTGTTTGTTCACAAACCATCACATCAGGTTGTAACATCGCAATAGCCATCGCATCATCAACACTATCAGCACAAGCTACAGTTAAAATACCAACTTCTTTTGCTCTTTTAATCGTCTTAACAATTTCCGATAAATGCATGGGATTTTCCGCATGATTTAAGAAAGATGCTTCTACACCCGCATTTGCTAGTGCTTCAGGAAGAATATGACCCATACCCTTACCAACTTTTAAACCTTCCATTGCTTGAGCACAAATAATTAAATTCTTTGTTTCTCTTTTCAACATCGCTAAATCCACATGTTGACCTGTAAATAAGATATCTACATCATATTTACCCGCTAATTCATCCGCAACTTTCGCTAATTTTAACGATTCTTCACCATATAAATATGACTTAGAATTTACTACAAAAAATGGTCTTCTTAACTTTCTCATTTAACTTATCTCCTATTTATTACAGTGAAACACATCATAATAATGATGTAATACTTCTCTCATACCTTCATCAGCCGTCTTTAATAATTCAAAATAATCTTTTGGTTGACTTCCATTTACTTTATCTAAAGCAGCTACAATGAAATCAGTGAAAATATTAATCTTACTAATTCCTTGTGTTGCACATTTTTCCAAATTATCATCTCCAGATGATGACCCACCATGAAGAACTAAAGGCACAGATATTTCTTGTGCTAATTCATGTAAACGTTCAAAGTTAATAACTGGAGTACCCTTATATTTACCATGAGCTGTCCCAATAGAAACCGCTAATGAATCCACATTAGTTAACTCAACAAATTTCTTTGCCATTTCCACTTCCGTAAAAATTGAATCCGTTAAATTATGATTCTCATAATTTTCACCTGAACCAACATGACCAATTTCCGCTTCCACAACAACCCCAAATTTATGAGCATATTCCACAAC
>JBATBW010000081.1:0-60600 GCA_049662565.1 Erysipelotrichaceae bacterium
CTAGTAAAGGCTCTAATTTTAGATTTAAAGATGTAGCGGTAATTATCAATAAGAATAGTGCAAGTGCTTCGGAAGTGCTTGCTGCAGCTTTAAAAGATAATGAAGTCGCAACAATCGTCGGAAACACATCATATGGTAAGGGAACATCACAAGAGATTAAAATGTTTAGTGATGGTAGCGCCTTAAAATATACTTCCGCAATTTGGTTGTCGCCAAAAGATCATGAAATCAATAATCAAGGAATTACTCCTGATCATCTAGTGGATATGCCGTCATTTCTTGCATTACCAATGACGGATTTCACGGACAAAGAATTAGTAGTAAAATTTGATAGTGTCAATATCTTTACTGCCCAAATTCAACAAGGGTTAAATATGCTAGGTTATAGTAATCGAGTAGATGGTTATTATGATCAAATTACACTTAATAATTTAAAAGACTTTTGTCAAAAGAACGGGATTAGTTATCAAAAAGATGTTAACTACGATTACTATCATCAAATAATAAATAAGTTCTTATCATATTGGTTAGATAACCCATTAAAAGTAGATAGCCAATTAATTAAAGCATTAGAATTAATTAAATAATATGGTAAACTTTTAACAAATTATATATATCAAGAAATTAGATTAATGAAATATATCTTAAGGTTAAATTAAGGATTGATGCATATATTTTTAAGATAATAATTATAAAATATAATTAAACCTTTAAAGATACGTAATATTTTCATCTTTATTGGGCATTATTAAAATTGAGGTACGTAGATGAAATTTATATTAAAAATCACCATATTTTCAATCATATTTGTAATGCTCCTTTTTGGTGTGTCACAAATCGCAAGACCTAAAAATAATACACAAGAATGCGGGATGAATAATGTCAAAGCTAGTGGGATATTAGGTGAGAAAAGAAATAGCATTGATGTACTAGTAATTGGTGATAGTGAGGCCTTTTCTGCTATTTCACCTTTACAAATATTTGAAGATAGTGGTATTCCTGTTTATACTAGTGCCTCAGGAAGACAACTATTATATCGAAGCATTGACTATTTAGAAATGGCTTTAGAAAAACAAAAAATAAAAATGATTATTTTAGAAACAAATAATATTTTTTCTAACTATAGTTATTTTAAATATGCAGCTGATCGAATTGGAAATATCTTTCCCATCATCAAATATAATACTTTTTGGAAAACGGAAAATATCAAATATATTGGTAAAGCCGCAGAATATACTTGGACTGATGATTTTAAAGGGTTCCATGTCCTAAAACATATCGATCCAAGTCCGGATAAGGATTATATGAAACCAAGTGATGGTGAACAAAAAATCAATAAACTAAATAAAGAACATATTTTATATATCAATCAGTTGGCTAAAGAAAATGGAGCAAAATTAGTTTTCTTAAGTACACCAAGTACACTTAACTGGAATATGGAAAAACATAATAGTGTGGTAAAACTCGCTAAAGAAATGGAAGTTGATTATATTGATTTAAATTTAATTGATATTGGTATTGATTGGGATAAAGATACTTACGATAAAGGTGACCATGTCAATTATACAGGGGCGAAGAAAGTTACTAGTTATCTAACTCAATATTTAAAAGATACTAATCAATTTGAAGATCAAAGAGATAATGTTAAATATCGTAAATGGAAGAAAGCATTGAAAAGATATCATGCGGAAATTCAATAAATAGGAGATGATTGATTAATCATCTTTTTATATGGTGATTTTTTCACTAAATAGCGATATATAAGTTGACAAACTAGTATTTTATCCGTATTATTTAACTATATCAAGGAGAAAACTATGCTTATAAATATTTCGATCGATAATTTCTTATCATATAATGATAAACAAGAATTAAATATGATTACCTCTAGTAAAATCCAAAAGATGAAGGAACATAAAGTGGTAATTAAAGGGACACCGATTTTAAAACATTGCGCTATTTATGGTGCTAATGCGGCAGGGAAATCTAGTTTAGTTAAAGCTTTTAATTTTATAAATGAGTTTGTGTCGAAAGGTTTTCCTAGTTATGGCAAAGAAATGTATTGTAGAACAAACAAAGATAATGCCACTAGAGTAAGCACCTTTGAAATAACTTTTGTGATTGATGATATCTTTTATGCTTATGGGTTTGAAGCAATATTAAAAGAAGGGAAAATACGTAGGGAATGGTTATATAAACTGAAATCAGATTGCACTTACAAAGTTTTATTTGAGCGTAATAATAAACAAGTTCAAAAGGGGGATGGGCTTAATCTACCATTTTCCGAGTTAACTATAATGAATAATTGGATAAGTGATTATAATTTAGATTCTCATAAATTGTTTTTAACTTTTATCAATGAACAAGCCTATGGAATAGAAAATACTAAGTTAAGATGCTTATATGATGTATTTACATGGTTAACTTATGGTATCGATATTTATACGCCACATATGAGTAAAATAAATTTGAATCACTACAGTAAACCGGAATTATTGAATAAAATAAAAAAGATAATTAAGTGTTTTGATGTCAGTATTAGTGATGTATTTTTAAAAGAAGTAGAAATATCGGAAATAGAAAAAGAAATTGAACCGGAATTTTATCGTAATACGATTAATAAACTTTTAAGTGAAAAAGAAGATAAACCTCACGTATCGATGTTTAATGGAAAAAATTATATTAAAATAGAATGTATGCCAACTGGCGAATTAAAAGCTTTAGTCCTTAATTTTAAACATGATAAATCGGATTTTGATTTTACACTAGCGGAAGAATCGGATGGCACAAGAAGAATTTTTGATTTTATGCATATTTTATTATGCGATGTTCCATACAAAGTATTTGTAGTTGATGAATTAGAGCGTAGTTTACATCCGAAGATGACAGAAGCATTCATTGATTTATTTGATGAATTACATCAAGATGATAAAATTCAATTAATATTCACTACCCATGAATCAACAATAATGAGTCAGGAGTTCTTCCGTCGTGATGAAATATGGTTTGTAAAAAAAGATGAAGACAATCACAGTGTGATTTATCCGTTAGATAGCTATGAGGATAGATACGATAAGGTTTTAAACAGAACTTATCTTTGTGGCGGATATGGAGCTGTCCCAAATATTCGCAAATATGAGGAAGAAGATAGCGAGTAAACCTATGTCACCAATTAAAGAATATACCAATTGGAATATCCGAAAAAGTGATATAGAAAAGAAGGTACCAATCCATAAAAGATATTATTTTATTTGTGAAGGTAGAAATACAGAAAAATGGTATTTTAAAAAACTGATTGATAGGCGAAAAGAATTATCAATTAGTGACAATATAGAATTGGTGTTCTTAGAAAAAACGGGAACTGATGAAAATGTTTCTAATCCTAAAAGTTTATTGAAGCTAGCGAAAAAGCAAAAAGCTAGTAATAAATATAATCCGCAAATTGAGCAAATTATAATTATATTTGATGCAGATATCTATAAAGATAATAAAGAAGAATATCAAAAATTAATAAAGAATGCGAAAGGTTTTAAGTTAGGTGTTACATATCCGAGTTTCGAACTTTTCTTGTTATTGCACAATGAAAATGCGGTGGATAAACTGATTAAACCGCATAAAAAAGAAATTATTGAAAATGAATGGGTTAATGGCGGAAGTGTTAGTAGAAAAAGATATGTTCATAAATTATTTACCGATAACTACAAAATTAACCCGAAGACTAATGATCGAGTTGGGGATTTAGTTAATTATCTCGATATTGCTATTGCCCAGGAAAATAAGATTAATAGTAATATTGATAATGCAGTTGGGGTTATTACTAGTAATATTGGTCATATCATTAAATCAATTATTAAGGATAAGGGTAATTAGTGTAACTATAAAGGTTACCCTTTTTTTTGTGGTTATAATAATAGGGATATAAGTATAAATATGATAAAATATAAGAGAATAAAGGAGGTTTTGTATGTTTGAATTAGTTTCTAGTTATCAACCTAATGGTGATCAACCGCAAGCTATTAAGCAATTAGTTGAAGGTTTGAACAATAATAAAAAACATCAAGTTTTACTTGGGGCGACAGGTACAGGTAAGACTTTTACTATTGCTAATGTGATAAAAGAAGTTAATCGTCCGACTTTAGTTTTTGTCCACAACAAAACCTTGGCAGGACAATTATATGGTGAATTTAAGGAGTTGTTCCCTAATAACCATGTCGAATATTTTGTTTCAAACTTTGATTTTTATCAACCCGAAGCTTATATTGTAAAAAGTGATACGTATGTTGAAAAGACTGCGATGATTAATCAAGAATTAGATATGTTAAGGATGGCGGCGTTAAATGCGGTATTAGAACATCGGGATACAATAATTGTTGCCAGTGTGGCTTGTATCTTCGCTAGTAGTGATCCTAATTATTATAAAGATATGTTTTTTACGATTCATACTAAGGAAAGAATTAGTCGGGATGAATTGTTGTTGAAGCTTGTAGATCGTCAATATCATCGTAATGATATTGAGTTAGAACCGGGTAGTTTTCGGGTTAATGGTGATGTAATTGATATATCATTAAATTCTACGAATGAGTTTATGTTGCGTATTGAAATGTTTGATGATGAAATTGAAAGAATATTAGAAATTGATAAAGTTACTAATAATATTAAACAGGCTTATCAGTTGTATAATGTTTTTCCGGCTAATGTTTATTCGCGGGATAAAGATCAAATATTAAGAGCTTGTCAAGATATTGAAAAAGAGCTGAATGAACGAGTGGCTTATTTTCATGAACATAATTTATTGTTGGAAGAACAACGTTTGTCACAGCGCACATTATATGATTTAGAAGCATTAAGAGAATTTGGGATGTGTAAGGGGATTGAAAACTATTCGATGCATATTGATGGTAGGCCACCTGAACAACGTCCGTTTAATTTATTTGATTATTTCCCGGATGATTATTTGTTAGTTGTGGATGAATCGCATGTTTCTTTACCACAAGTTAAAGGGATGTATAATGGGGATCATGCTCGTAAACAAACATTGGTGGATTATGGTTTTCGTTTGCCTTCGGCCTTGCATAATCGCCCGATGCGCTTTGAAGAATTTCAAGAGTTAATTAATCAAGCGATATATATTAGTGCTACACCAGGCGATTATGAGTTAGAGCTAGTCGATAATCAAGTAGTGCAACAAATTATTCGTCCGACCGGATTAATTGATCCGATTATTGAAGTGCGTCCGACTAAAGGGCAAATTGATGATCTCGCTAATGAGTTGAATATGGTTATTGCGAAAAATCAAAGAGCATTAATCACAACCTTAACAGTTAAGATGGCCGAAGATTTGACCCATTATTTGACAATGGCAAATTATAAAGTAGCTTACTTACATCATGAAACTAAAACTTTAGAAAGAACGGAAATAATTAGAGATTTACGTTTAGGTAAAATTGATGTATTAGTGGGTATTAATTTATTAAGAGAAGGTTTAGATATTCCTGAAGTATCCTTAGTATCAATAATGGATGCGGATAAAGAAGGTTTTTTACGCAGTTATCGTTCATTAGTTCAAACGATTGGACGGGCAGCCCGTAATAGTGAAGGTCGCGTTATTATGTATGGTGATAAGATGACGGATTCAATGACGAAAGCCATTCAAGAAACTAATCGTCGACGCCAAATTCAAATGGCTTATAATGAGGAACATCATATCACGCCAAAAACGATTATTAAAGAAGTGCGGGAGGCTATTAGTGATAAAGAAACTAAACAAGCATATACTAAGTATATTAGTAAGAAAAATAATAAAGTAGGCGGTAAAGCAAAAGAAGATTTAATTATTTCTTTAGAAAAAGAAATGAAACAAGCAGCTAGTGTTTTAGACTTTGAAAAAGCTGCGAATTTAAGAGATATCATTTTTGAATTAAAAAGTGAGTGAGGATGTTTATGCAAGATAAAATAATTATTAAGGGAGCCCGAGAAAATAATCTAAAAGATGTGAACCTAGAGTTCCCTAAAAATAAATTAGTGGTATTTAGTGGTGTCAGTGGCTGTGGGAAAAGCTCATTAGCTTTTGATACTATCTATGCCGAAGGGCAAAGAAGATATGTGGAATCATTAAGTGCTTATGCTCGTCAGTTTTTAGGTAATAGTGAAAAACCGGATGTGGATTTAATTGAAGGATTATTGCCAGCGATTGCGATTGACCAAAAGACGACCAATAATAATCCGAGATCAACTGTGGGTACGGTAACGGAAATATATGATTACTTACGTCTATTATATGCGCGAGTTGGGGTACCATATTGTCCAAATCACCATATCCCAATTACGAGTATGAGTGTTAAAAAAATGGTCGAAAAGATTGAAGAAATAAGTGAGGGGACAAGATTAGTAATTCTTGCACCAATTGCGAAGAATAGTAAAGGGACATTTAAAGATACTTTTGATAAACTTAAAAAAGATGGGTTTGTTAGAGTAGAGGTAGATAATGAAATATTTGTTTTAGATGAAATTAAACCGTTAGAAAAAAATAATAAACATAATATTAATGTAGTGATTGATCGTTTAGTTAAAAAAGAAGAGAATCAAATGCGTTATATGGATTCTATTGAAACGGCTTTAAAATATGGTAATGGGGTCGTAATTATTAAATATGATGATCAAGCATTAACTTTTAGTAGTAACTATAGTTGTATTGAATGTGGATTTTCAATTACGGAATTAGAACCTCGTTTGTTCTCTTTTAATGCGCCAATTGGGGCCTGTGAACATTGTAAGGGAATTGGTAGTGTTCAAAGTGTGGACAATGATTTCTTAATACCGGATGCTTCATTAAGTATTAATGAAGGAGGGATTGCTTACTATAAGAATTTAGTAAATACGGATAGTATTGAATGGCAAAACTTTAAATCATTAATGGATCATTACCATGTTGATGGTGATTGTCCAATAAATAAATTACCAAAGAAACAATTAGAATACTTATTAGTTGGATCAGATGAACCAATTAGTTATACAATTGAAAGTAAAAGTGGAAACAAATATATTAAAAAAGATTATATTGAAGGAGTAAGCACTTTAATATTACGTCGTTATCATGAAACAACATCCCAAATGAGTAAAGATTGGTACGCCAAATTCTTAAGTGAAAATGAATGTCCAGTATGTCATGGTGATCGTTTAAATCCGATGGCCTTAAGTGTCTTAGTTGGTAAGAAGAATATTGCAGACTTTACTAAGATGTCAATTAAAGAAGCATTACACTTTATTAATAGTTTAAAACTTAGTGTAAGTGAACAAGAAATTAGTCGTTTAATCATTAAAGAAATTAAAAGTCGATTACAATTTTTAGTTAATGTTGGATTAGAATACTTATCATTAAATCGTATAGCTGGTACTTTAAGTGGTGGTGAATCTCAAAGAATTAGATTAGCTACGCAAATAGGGACTAGTTTAACTGGGGTCTTATATGTGTTAGATGAACCATCAATTGGTCTTCATCAAAAAGATAATGATCGCTTAATTGCGACATTAAAACAAATGCGAGATTTAGGAAATACTTTAGTTGTCGTTGAACATGATGAAGATACTTTACGAGCTAGTGATTATATCGTGGATATTGGACCTAAAGCGGGTGAACATGGTGGAGAAATCATCTACCAAGGTGACTTAGAGGGTATTATGAATTGTGAACAATCAATTACGGGTCAATACTTATCGGGTAAAAAACAAATTGTGATGCCACATACTATTCGTAAGGGTAATGGTAATTACTTAAAGGTAGTGAAGGCTAAAGGAAACAATTTAAAGAATGTAAGTGTTAAGATACCCTTAGGAACTTTCACATGTGTTAGTGGAGTTAGTGGTAGTGGAAAGAGTACATTAGTAAATGAAATTATTGGTAAAGCTGTGGCCTTGCATTTAGGGCGATCAAAGGTTAAACCTTTGGAATATCAAAAGATTGAAGGGTTAGAACATATTGATAAATTAGTAGTAATTGATCAAAAGCCAATCGGGAAAACACCAAGATCTAATCCGGCTACCTATACAGGTGTCTTTGATGATATTCGTGATTTGTTTGCCTTAACACCAACAGCTAAACTTAAAGGATATGATAAGGGGCGTTTCTCTTTTAATGTGAGAGGTGGACGTTGTGAAGCTTGTCAAGGTGATGGAGTAAGAAGGATATCAATGCACTTTTTACCTGACGTCTATGTGCAATGTGAAGAATGTCATGGACAAAGATATAATGATGCGACTTTAGAAGTAACATATAAAGGATTAAATATTAGTCAAGTATTAGACTTAACGGTAGAAAAAGCGATTGATTTCTTTAGTAATATTCATAAAATTAAAAGACAACTACAAGTATTAGATGATGTTGGACTAGGGTATATTCGTTTAGGACAAGCTGCAACTACTTTAAGTGGTGGTGAAGCTCAAAGAATTAAACTAGCATTTGAACTACAAAAACGAGCTACCGGTAAAACTTTATTTATTTTAGATGAACCGACTACCGGGTTACATAGTGATGATGTCAATAAATTAATCCAAGTTATCCAAAAGATTGCGGATAATGGGGATAGTGTGATTGTCATTGAACACAATTTAGATGTTTTAAAATGTGCGGATTATATCATCGATATGGGGCCAAATGGTGGTGATGATGGCGGAAAAGTTATCTTTAGCGGAACAATTAATGATATAATTAATTGTAAGGAAAGTTATACTGGAGCATATCTACATAAAATAATTAAGGAGAGATAATATGGAAGAAAAAAAAGTATATATTAAAGAACTAGCCGATTTTCTAAACTTGAAACAACTAACAGGTAATGATGAAGCTTTAAATCGTTGGGTTATTGTTTCGGATGTTAATCGTCCGGGATTGGAATTATCGGGATTTTTATTAGAATCCGAATTAAAAAGAGTGATTATTTTAGGTAATAAAGAATTATCATATATTTATACATTAGATCCAGAAACTAGACTAGAAAGATTCAAAAGTTTAACAGATGGGTTTACTCCTTGTATCATTATCTCAAGTAATCGCCATTGCCCTAGCCAATTAGTGCAAATTGCGAGTGAAAGAAATTTCCCAGTATTTGTCACAATGAAAAAATCTAGTCGTTTATTAGTAGAAGTAGTCGGTTTCTTAGAAAAGAAATTAGCACCTAGCGATAATATTCATGGTGGTTTAATGAGTATTTATGGTAAAGGAGTTATGATACTTGGGCCAAGTGGTATTGGTAAAAGTGAAGTAGCTTTAGAATTGATTAAAAAAGGGCATGTGCTTGTTGCGGATGATCGCGTTGATGTGAAAAGAATTCAAAATCGCATTACGGGTCAAGCGCCAGATATCTTATATGGTATGTTAGAGATTAGAGGAATAGGTATTATTGATTGTGTCAAAATGTTTGGTGCTTCTAGTGTAACACCAGATGTTAATGTCGATTTTGTCGTGAAATTATCACGTTGGAATGACGATAGCGCCATGCGTTTGACGGATGATCAACAACTAACTTATCGTATTTTAGATATGGATGTACCGATGATTGATTTACCAGTTAGTGAAGGGCGTTCGATATCAACAATTATTGAATCAGCTGTTACTAATTTCAATTTAAAATTAATGGGATTTGATAGTCAAGAGGAATTCTATACTCGTCAAATGGATTTCATTAGAAAAAAAGAGGGTGATGAATAATGCAATTTTTTCCTGATATGAGTACTTTCGTTCAATTTGGCAGTTTATCAATAAAATGGTATGCAGTATTTATCCTTACCGGAGCTTTTATTGCTTATTATTTCAGTATGAAAAATTGGAAGAAAGCGGGTTATCTACCAAGTGATTTAGAAGATATATTTCTTTATGTCTTACCAGTCGGAATTATTGGGGCCCGCATTTGGTATGTCTTATTTTCGGATTTAGGTAGTTATCTTGCTGATCCGATTTCAATATTATATATTTGGCAAGGTGGTCTTGCCATTCAAGGTGGGGTTGTCGCTGCCTTAGCTTTTGCCTATTTCTATTTAAAGAAGAAAAGATATTCTTTCTTAAGAGCGATTGATTGTGTGGTTCCAAATTTATTAATTGCCCAAGCAATTGGACGTTGGGGAAACTTTATGAATCAAGAAGCTTATGGTGTGGTAGTAGACGAAAGTTTCTTTAATTTTTTACCGAATTTTATTAAAGAAGGGATGTTTATTGATGGGGCATTTAGGATGCCAACTTTCTTAATGGAAAGTGTTTTAAATATAATTGGTTTCGTTTTAATTATTACTTTGTTTAGAAAGTTCGCTTATCGTAAAAGAGGGGATATGACCTATGCTTATTTCGCTTGGTATGGAGTTGTTCGTTTCTTTGTCGAAGGATTTAGAACCGATAGTTTATATTTTATGGGTTTAAGAATGGCGCAACTTACTGCTTTTGCGGGTTTATTGATTGCGATATTAGGCTTAGTGGGAGTGATTAATAAGTTTATTAAGGTTGATAAACCGACCATTATTTTTGATTTAGATGGAACTTTATTAGATACTAAACAGGCAATTATTTCTTCAATGAAAAAAGTTTATGAACAATTATTACCGGATTATCAATTGACACAAGAAGATTTAGATTTTGTCATTGGTCCACCTTTAACCCAATCATTTGCCCGTCATTTCCCTAGTGAGATGATCGACCAATGTATAGAACTATATCGTGAAGATAATAAAAAAGCGCAACAAAAATATGTCAAACCAAACAAGAATGTTTTGCAAGCAATTAGGGAGTTAAAACATGAGGGTTATCATTTAGCTGTCGTTTCTAGTAAATATACTTATAGTGTAGAATATGGCTTAGAATTATGTCAAATTAAAGACTATTTTGAAGTAATTATTGGAGGAGATATGGTTGAAAGGGTAAAACCTGATCCTCAAGGCTTATTATTAGCATGTGAAAAGATGGGGGTTAGTAAAGATAATTGTATTTATATTGGGGATGTGGATAGTGATATAGAAGCGGGTAAAAAAGCCGGAATGTATACTATTGCTTATCCTTATATTGAAAGCAAGAAAGAAGCTTTATTAAACGCTAATCCTAATTTTGTATTAAATGATTTTAGCGAGTTAGTTAATAAAGTACAGGAGATAGATTTATGGAAAAATTATACGATCTAGCAATCATTGGAAGTGGTCCTAGTGGTATTACTTGTAGTATTTATGCATCAAGAGCTAATTTAAAAGTTGCTTTAATTGAAAAAGGTGCGCCAGGTGGTAAGTTAGTTAAAACATATCATATAGAGAATTATCCCGCTATTAAGGAGAGTAGTGGAGTCGACTTAGCTTTATCAATGTTTGATCACGCGACAGCTTTTGGTAGTGAATTTGTTTATGGTGATGTAAGTAAAGTTAATGATCTAGGGGATATTAAAGAAGTTATTTTCGCTAGTGGTGAAAAGGTACAGGCAAAATCAATTTATATTGCGACTGGTACTGATGAACGTTTAATGAATATTGAAAATGAAAATAAAATGATTGGTCGTGGTGTTTCTTTTTGCGCAGTATGTGATGGATCATTTTATAAAGGGCAAGATGTTGTCGTTGTTGGTGGTGGTAATGCCGCTTTGGAAGAATCTATTTATTTGACACAATTTGTCAATAAAGTGACCATTGTTGTTCGTCGTGATGTCTTTAGGGCTGAACCTTTAGTGATTGAAGAAGCATATAATAATCCTAAAATTGAAATTATCACAAAATATACACCAAATAAGGTTATAGTAGAAGATAATAAAGTTGCCGGATTAGAGATAACTAGTGTGGAAACTGGAGAAAGTAAAGTAATTAATTGTCAAGGTATCTTCCCTTATATCGGGGCTATTCCCGCAACAGCTTTTGTTAAAGATTTAGATATCACTAATGAACAAGGATATATCCTTGTCGATGAAAAAATGCAAACAAAGATTAAAGGTATTTATGCGGGAGGTGATGTTATTGTGAAACAATTACGTCAAGTGGTTACTGCGACAAGTGATGGTGCGATAGCTGCCCATAATATTACTAAATATTTAAAGTCAGGAGAATAATATGGATAGAAAAAGACAACTTGTATTAATTTCGGGAAGATCAGGAGCTGGGAAAAGTAGTGCAATGCACACTTTTGAAGACTTAGGTTATACTTGCTTAGATAATTTCCCTTTGGAACTAGTTGATGACTTAGGTAGGTTATTGATGGGCGAAGATAATAAGTATCAAAATGTGGCATTAGCTTGTAGTGCTAGTGATTTTTATCTTGTCAACCAACATATGTCAAAAATTCCGGTTAATATTCGTCGTCTAATTTTGGATGCGCAAGATGAAAAATTAATTACACGTTATCAATTTACGCGGCGGGAACATCCTTTATTAATCAATAATGTTGTGAGTTCTTTAATTGATGCGATTGAATATGAAAAAGAATTATTAACTAAAATGACGGGCAATAGTATAATGATTGATACGACATTTATTAGTGAAAAGGAACTTAAAAAAAAGATTCAAGAAATTTTCTATATTGATAATCGTAAAGGTTTTAGTATCAACTTCACGTCATTTGGTTACAAAAAAGGATTGCCCCTTGATGCAGATTTAGTCATTGATGTGCGTTTTTTAATTAATCCTTATTGGAATAAAGAGTTAAGACATATTAGTGGTTTAGAAGATTCGGTATATGATTATGTCATTAGTAATGAGGATACAATCAAATATTTAGAAACATTAACTCAATATTTAGATTTCACATTTGAAGCTTTTAATACCGAAAATAAAAAATATATGATGGTAGCCATCGGCTGTACGGGTGGCATGCATCGTAGTGTTAGTGTTGCCCGTTATTTGGCAGATAAATACAGCGAGAAATATCATACATTTATTTCCCATCGTGAATTAGGTGACTAATTATGAAAAAAGTGGTGGTTATTGGTGGCGGTAGTGGCCAATCAATTATGTTAAGGGCAATAAAGAGAATGGGCGATATCGATCTTAAAACGATTGTGACAGTTGCCGATGATGGCGGCAGCACAGGGCGTTTAAGAGAAATATTTAATATCCCAGCTGTAGGGGATATTCGTTCAGTAATGTGCGCTCTGTCAAATGATGAAGAGGTTATTGAATATTTGATGAACTTTCGTTTTGATCGCGATAGCGAAGAGTTTTCTAATCATAATCTAGGCAATTTGATAATGTGTGCTTTAATTAAAAGAAATCATAATCTTTATGATTCGATTTATGAAATGGGTCGGTTGTTAAATATCAAAGGTGAGGTTATTCCTTCGACTTTAGAAACGATTACTTTACATGCTTATATGGATGATGGTGTTCATGTTCGGGGAGAACATAATATTACCGGTGCGAAAAGTAAAGTGAGTCGGGTTTTTCACGAAGATGATGTGGAAGCTAATCCTTTAGCGATAAATGCGATTATCGATGCGGATTATATTATTTATTCGATTGGTTCACTATATACTAGTATAATGCCATCGTTAATTATTCCGAAAATAAAAAATGCTCTGCAAAAAAGCAAAGCTAAAAAAATATACTTTTGTAATGCGATGAGTGAAGAAGGAGAAACGTTAAATTATTCTTTGGAAGATCATGTGCAAGCTATTGAGGATCATACCGGTTTATTGGTGGATATAGCTGTTTGTCATAATGATATCATTCCCCAGGAAATATTAGCGAAGTATCAACTAGAAAATGCGCATGAAATTAAGTCGGTCGAAAATAATCATCATTATGATATAATTAGAAGTGAATTATTGACTTTTGATAAAAATCGTATTCGCCATGACGGTAATAAAATTATCAAAGTACTAGAAAGGTTGTTGAAGTAATGTCATTTACTTTAGAAGTAAAAAGTGAAATTAGTAGTAATGAACTACATGCTTGTTGCGCTAAAGCGCAGCTTGCAGCTTTAATGCAATTTAATGGATCGTTAGATTTAATTAGTGGACATTGGATTTTAGTTTTTAAGACTACTAATCCAACAACAGCGAAAAGAATTTTAGTTTTGGCGAAAAAATTTTATGATATAAAAACGCAAATTAGTTATATTCAAGAGTTTCGTTTAAAGAAGAATAAAACTTATGTCGTTAAAATATTAAATCATGCTTTAGACATTTTAAAAGATATTGACTTATATAGCGATAAAGGGATGAAGAGTTATCCTAATTTGCATAATAAAGATTGTTGTAAAAGAGCCTATTTGGCAGGATGTTTTCTAGCTGCTGGTAGTGTTAATTCACCAAAGACATCTAACTATCATTTAGAGATTGCTTGTAGTGATATATTAATGGCTAATTTTGTTTTAAAATTAATGAATAGTTATTATTTGGATGGTAAGATTATTAAAAGAAGAAATCAAGAAGTAGTATATCTTAAGTCTAGTGAAAAGATTGGTGACTTCTTACGTTGTGTTGGGGCCCATAATTCATTGATGGCTTACGAGGATATTCGTATTCAAAGAGACTTTATGAATAATTTGTCACGTTTAGATAATTGTGAGATTGCCAATGAAGTAAAGACAATCAATGCGGCCAATTCGCAAATTGCCGACATTGAGTTGTTATTAAAATATCGGGAATTAAAGACAATTGATAAAAAGTTGGCAGAGATTATCAATATACGTTTAGATAATCGTAATGCCTCATTAAAAGAGTTATGCGATATTTATGAAGCGATATATCGTGTATCAATTAGTAAATCAGGAATGGCGCATCGCTTAGCGAAAATAAAAGAGTTAGCGAGTGCATATGTCAAATAGGAGGTATTTATGTATTGGATTTTATTAGTAGCTTTATTATTATTTATCTTTTATATTGCATGGCCAGTCTTTTTGGCTTTGCTAGTCTTTATTCTTGTTGTTGGTTTATTTAATTTTTTTAAGATAAAGAAAACGGTTAAACAAATGAATGAGGATATTAATGCGACAATTTATGATGATAATATTGAAGAAGTAAAAAATAGCGATGTTATTGATGCAGAATATACAGAAAAAGAGATAAAATAATGAAATTATTAGAATTAAAAGATTATGATTTATATCAACAGTATTATCGTAGATGCAATTATTCACTTAGTAATTATAATTTTTATAATATGTTGATGTTTGCTAGCTGGGTGGAAGTGTCTTATGTAATAGATAATGATATCATGTATTTATTTGGTAAATATCAAAATGAATACTATGCCTATATGCCACTATGTGGCAATGATCGCTTTGTCGAAGGGTTATTATTTATTAAGGAATATCTTAACAATTTGAATTGTAAAGTAAAATTTGCTTGTTTTGATGAAGAACATTACCATCAAGTTTTAAAAATATTTAAGACATGTAATGCGAATAGCACCTATGATAGTAGTGATTATGTTTATGATTTTGTATCACTCCAAACTTTTAGTGGGAAGAAAATGCAAAAGAAAAGAAATTTAATTAATAACTTTTTGAAGAATTATGAGTATCAATGGGAAAAGATTGATGATATTGAAAAGGTTAAGGAGTTTAATGATTGGTGGTTTGATAATCATCACCAAATGTATTTAGATCATGATCTAAAGGCTACTAATTATATTTTAGATAATTATGATAAGTGTTTCGGAGTTAGTGGGATAGTAATTAAGGTTGATGAAAAGGTAATTGGTTATATTATTGGTTCAATGCTTAATGAAAATACTATCCAAATTCATATTCAAAAAGCTAACGATGAATATATTGGTATTTATCAATTATTGTTTAAGACATATTTTAGTATGTATAGTAATATTAAATTAGTTAATTTAGAAGATGATCTAGGTTTAGAAAATTTAAGACATAGTAAGGAGAGTTATCATCCGGTTATGTTAATAAATAAGTATCAAATATGTACGAATAAAGGGGAGATGAATCTTGTTTGATCTAGCAAAACAAAGTGAAAAAGAAATAATTTATCGCTTGTGGAAAGAATATTTTTCTTTTGATGATTTTGGATATACGGATTATTTTTTCAAATATCAATATGATTTAGGAAAAACTTATGTTATTAGAGAAAATAATGAAATTGTTTCTTGTTTACATGTCGCTAAACATCCAATTATGTTGAATGACATTTTAGTTTCTAGTTCCTATATCGTTGGGGTTATTACAGTTAAGGAATATCAAAATAAGGGGTACATGCATCAATTATTTAATCATGTTTTAGATATTTTAAGTCGTCAAGATTTGATTACATATATTCAAGGTTATGAACCTGATATATATAAGATGTTTGACTTTAATCCTACTTATTATAAAAATAAGTATGTGATTAAAAGAGAAAATATGAAGATGGGTCCTACTAGTGGAGTTGTAATTAATCATCATAGTAAAGATATGTTACGGGTTCATGAAAAGTTTATGCAGAAGTTTGACGGTTATTTAGTACGTAATGAACAATATTATAATGCTTTACAAAAAAGAATAACGAGTCAAAATGGTTATTCTTTGATGTGTTATGATGTCAATAATCAGCCTTTGGGCTATGCTTTAGTTACCAAAGAAAACAAGAGAATGATTATTGATGAAATATGTTATTTAGATATTGCAACATTAAGTAAGTTGTTGTCAATGGCTTTAATGACGAGTGAAGAAGTAATTCTATATAGTAGTGCAAGTGAAGCTTTATTTAAAGTTTTCCCTAATTTGCAGGCGGAAAAAGAAATGTTTGCGATGGTGCGCATTAATGATTTGCGTTTGTATCAGAAGTTATACAATAATCATCAAATTAAAATGGGTAGAAAACCTTTGTGGTTTAATGAATATGCTTAAGTATCTTATTTGGGATTTCAATGGGACGATTTTAGATGATGTTGATCTATGTTTAAGTATCTTAAATAATCAATTAACAAAATATCATTTGCCTAATGTGAGTAAAGATCATTACTTAGATATTTTCACTTTTCCAATTGTTGATTATTATTTAGCGGTGGGCTTGAATGATGATATTAAGCCTTTTGAGCAGTTGGCCAATGAATTCATTGAGCAATACGATCAACGTCACAAAAAAGAAACGGTTGTTTATCCCCAAGTTTTAGAATTATTGAAGAAGTACCAAAAACTAGGGTTTAAACAAATAGTGTTATCAGCTAGTAAACAAGATATTTTAGTGGATCAACTTCGTTATTTTAATGTTGATCAATACTTTGATGAAATATTGGGTATTAATGATATTTATGCCCATTCTAAGTTGGAATTAGGGCTTAATTGGATAAAAGAACAAAACATTAACTTAGATGAAGCTTTAATGATTGGGGATAGTATTCATGATTTAGAGGTCGGTTTAAGTATGGGTGTTAATGTAGTTTTAGTTGGGCAAGGTCATACATCGATGTCGCGTTTATTGGCGGTTAGTGCCAATAGTTTTAATGATTTTTGTGATGTTGATGAATATGTTATGAATAATTTTGATTAATAATCAGTAGTTATTGAAAATGTTTACATTTTAAAGAAAAACCTTTCATTTCTCTTTCTAATGTGTTAGAATACTAGAAGTGGAGGAATTACTGATGGTTGAGATTCAAAATAATGCCTACTTCTGGCAAAAACTTACGACATTATTGATGTCTAGTGATTTGGTCATTACTAATAAACAAGGGTCAACCCATAGCCAATATCCAAATTTGATTTATCCAACGGATTATGGATATATTTGTGATACGAATGTTGATAGTGGTCCGGTTGTTAAAGCGTTTAAGGGAACTAATAGTTCTTATAGTGTAAAAGATGTGATTGTATCGGTTGATATCTTAAAAAGAGATATTGATGTAAAATTATTATTAGGTTGTACAGATGAAGAAATTGAGAATGTTTTATTGTTTTTAAATCAAACTGATTTTCAAAAAACGATTTTAGTTTCTAAAGGTGATGAAATTCCTAATTGGGCGGAAAGCAATTAATAGTTTTCCGTTTTTTTATGTTATAATCATTTTGAAGGAGATTTACACATGATATTTTCAAGTTCACTTTTTCTGTTTTTATATTTACCGATAGTATTACTTATTTATTATGTTATTAATATAAAGTATCGAAACATCTTTTTGTTTTTTGCCAATTTGATATTCTATGGCTGGGGAGAACCAATATACATTTTAATTATGGCTTTTTCAACGATAGTTGATTATGTTAATGGTTATTATGTGGGGAAGTATCGCGATACGAATATTAAAAAAGCACGGGTGTTTTTAATATTATCGATCGTGATCAATTTGAGTTTATTAGGATTCTTTAAATATTATGATTTCTTAGTAACTTCATTTAGTTTTTTAGGTTTAAAACCTTTAGGTTTAGGATTGCCGATTGGAATTTCTTTTTATACTTTTCAAACGATGTCATATTCGATTGATATCTATCGTAATCAAGCGAAGGTTCAAAAGAATATCTTTACTTTTGGCACTTATGTCGCCTTGTTTCCACAATTAATTGCGGGGCCGATTGTTCGTTATAAAGATTTAAGTGACCAATTAGATGATAGACCTTATACTGTGGATAAGTTTAGTGAAGGGGTAAATCGCTTTATGATTGGTTTAGCAAAGAAAATATTGCTTGCTAATGGTATTGGTCAATTATGGGATAGTGTCATTGCTTTACCGGCTAGTCAGGTTAGTGTCTTAGCTAGTTGGTTGGGGATTATTGGTTTTGCTTTTCAAATATATTTTGATTTTAGTGGTTACAGTGATATGGCTATTGGTTTGGGTAAAATGTTGGGGTTTGAATTTTTAGAAAACTTTAATTATCCTTATATATCTAAATCAATTACTGAGTTTTGGCGTCGTTGGCATATTTCTTTAGGCACCTGGTTTAGAGAGTATGTGTATATTCCGTTAGGCGGCAATCGTAAGAGTTTATTTAGAAATATTATTAATTTATTTATTGTTTGGTTTTTAACGGGATTGTGGCATGGAGCGGATTATAATTTTATTTTATGGGGATTATATTTTTGGTTCATTTTGTTGGTAGAAAAATATGTTATTGGTAAGTATTTAAAGAAGATGCCTAATTTTATCCAACATTTCTATGCTCTTTTCTTGATATTGATTGGTTGGGTTATTTTTCAAATTACGGATTTAAATATGATGAAAGAGTATTTAAAAACATTATTTGGTATTAATACCGCTTTGTTTAATGGTGTTTCTTTAGAATTACTTCGTAATTATTTCATTTTATTAGTGGTTTGTGGTTGTAGTAGTGTTAATTATTTCAGTGATCAATTGAAGATTATGATGATGAAGCATCAATGGTTGAAAGTGGTCGCTTTAGTTGTTGGTTTGGTTGTGATTACTAGTTATTTAGTGGATGCAACTTACAATCCATTCTTATACTTTAGGTTTTAGGGAGGTATTATGAAAAGAAAACATGATAAATTAATTATCTTTATTTTTATTAGTTTTATTTTTGTGATGATGATTGGTAATTTTGTGAATGCGGATCGATCTTTTTCGGATAATGAAAATCGGAAGTTAGCACAAAAGCCGGCATTTACAATTAATAAATTATTTAGTGGTAAATATATGGTTGAGTATGAAAAGTATGTCAATGATCAATTTATTTTTCGGGATAATTGGATTAATTTAAAGGCATATAGTGAAATAATGTTTGGTAAAATTGAGAACAATAATGTTTATTTGGGTAGTAGTTTGGTTGATAAGTTTACTAATTATGATCAAACTGTTATTAATAATAATATTAGTGCCATTAATAAATTTATGAAGAAGAATGATGATATTAATGTCAGTGCGTTAATTGTGCCGACTAGTGGTCAGTTTTATCAAAATCAAATATCACAATTTGCTTATAACTTAGATCAAGAGAAGTTATTACAGGAGATTAAGTCGAAAATTAAAGGTAGTTTTGTGGATGTTTATTCCGATTTTGCGAATAGTGAAGAAGATTTATATTTTAAATATGATCATCATTATAATATTGAAGGAGCCTATTTAACTTATCAAGCGTATTTAAATCATGTTGGTTTAAAAGCGGTAGATAAAAAAGATTTGATTAGGGAAGTAGTTAGTGATAATTTTAGAGGTACTTTGTATTCCAAGAGTGGTTTATTTAATATCAAAGGGGAAGAAATAGTTAATTACTATCATCCTAATTTATTAGTTGATGTGCTTTATGATCAAGATAGCAAAGCGACGATGTTTTTAAAAGATAATTTGAAGAAGAAGGATCAGTATACATATTTTCTTGATGGTAATCATGCGTTGACACAAATTGATACGCATCAAGAAGGTAAGAAGTTGTTGTTGGTTAAGGACTCTTATGCTCATATTTTGACACCTTTACTAGCGAAACATTATTCGCAGATTATTTTAGTAGATCCGCGTTATTATAAAGAGAGTATAAGTGATTTAGTGTTGGAAAAAGGGATTGATGAAGTATTAATTATTTATAACTTAGATAATTTCACCAAAGATTTATCTTTAGGAGCGATAAAATGAGCCAAATAAAAAGAATATTGAGAATTGTTGAATTGTTGTATGACACGGATTATGAACACCCAACGTCGATTAAAAAAATGAATGAGGTCTTAGAGAATGAGAGTTACGAAGGCCATAAGATGACTTTTGAAAGAAAGATGTTTTATAGCTTAATTGATGACTTGCGGGATATTGGATATAATATTGAGGCTTGTGGTAATAATTATTATTGGGATCATGATCGTCTTGATGAAACACAATTATTTATCTTATTGAAGATTATTAATTCGAGTACGACTATTACTAAAAAACATAGTGAAGAAATTATTGAAAAGCTGTTGAATATAACTTGTTCGCAAAACCGTGACAATTTGCGAAAGTGGGTTGTGGATAATCCAAAGAAGAGTAAAAACGAGAAAATCTTATATTGTGTTAATGATTTAGTTAAGGCGATTGATAATCATGTGAAGGTTACTTTTGATTATTATAAGAGTGATAATAAGGTGAAGAGTTATCGTATTAGCCCGTATTTTGTTCATTATAATCATGATCATTTTTATTTGATTGGTAGTCACCCAACAAGAACTGGTTTTAATATTTATCGTTTAGATCGGATGAAGGATCTGAAAGTTGGTAAGAAGAAATATGATGAACATGTTACTATTGAAAGTGTTAATGAGTATATTAGAGATAATATTGATATGTATCATGGTAAGGTCTACAATGCGACTATTGCCTTTAAACGAGAAATTGAAAATCAAATCTATGATTATTTTGGTCAAGGTATCATTATTGATAAAGGAAGAATGGATTGGTATAAGGTTAATGTTAGTGTCAATGATGCGCCTACTTTCTTTGGGTGGATGGCGCAATATGGTAATGAAATAAAGATTATGGCTCCGGCTTCATTAAAAAATAAATATATTAATTATATAAAGAGTGTTTTATCTTTGTATGGAGTTGAAGATAATAGTGGTTTAATAGAAGAAAAGATCCCATCGTAAATACGATGGGATTTATATTTCTATAGTGATTTCTTTTTGGGATAAATACTTAATTTTTCCGCTGGACAATTGATTGATTTTTTCGATTAGTTCATCGTTAAATGAGATATAAGTGATGAGGATATTTAAATCGAATTGGGTATCAATTATCTTGATATCGTTGATGGTCAATAAGTAGTTGATTTTATCATATAAGTCATATGGTACTTGAATGATATTTTCTTTTGCGATAGTGGGTATAGTGATTGTTGCTTCGTTAATGGCTTGGGCTGCGCTACTGCTGTAGGCTCTAATTAGTCCGCCACTGCCTAGTTTAATTCCACCAAAGTAGCGGATTATGGCGCATAAACAGTTATCTAAATCATTTTTGATTAAGACGTTTAGAATGGGGATACCGGCTGTTCTAGCGGGTTCTTTGTCATCGCTGCTTCTTGTTGTTTGTTGGTTGTTGCATATTAAGGCATAACAAATGTGGTTAGCGAAGCTGTGTTCTTTTTTTAGTTTTAATAAATATTCTTTTGCTTGAACCTCGTTATCAATGGGTACTAAGTGGGTTATGAATTCACTTTTGTTGATTGTTTGTGAGGTTATAACTGTATCTTTAATATGTTTCATTTAATCACCATAAATATTATACTATAAAGGGTTGAAATTATTAAGTAGAAGTAGTATCATATTTTTAGCACTTACTGACTTAAAGTGCTAAATGGAGGTATATATGGCAAAGAAACAATTTAAGGCAGAGTCGAAAAGATTATTAGATCTAATGATTAATTCAATTTATACGCATAAGGAGATTTTTTTAAGAGAGCTTATATCTAATGCTTCTGATGCAATTGATAAATTATATTATTTATCATTAACTAATGATCAAATAACTATTAAAAAAGATAGCTTAGAAATCTTTTTGGAAGTTAATGAAGGTGATAGAACTATTACAATTAAGGATAATGGTATTGGTTTAAGTAAAGAGGACCTACAAGAAAATTTAGGGACTATTGCGAAAAGTGGTTCATTAGACTTTAAGACTAATATTGAAGGCAATGAAGATGTCGATATCATTGGTCAATTTGGGGTTGGTTTTTATTCCGCTTTTATGGTGGCGAAAAGCGTCGAAGTTATTACTAAAAAGTATGATAGTGATGTCGCTTATAGTTGGATTAGTGATGGTGTTGATGGTTATACTATCAACGAAAGTAGTAAGGATGAGATTGGTACTACGATTATTTTGACTTTAAAAGATGATAGTGAAGATGATAAATATAGTGAATATTTAAGTGAATATCGTATTAAGGATTTGATTAAGCGATATAGTGATTATATTCGTTATCCAATTAAGATGTATGTGAATAAGCAAGTTAAAAAAGCGGATAGTGATGAATATGATAGTGTTAAAGAGTTAGAAACTTTGAATAGTATGATTCCTTTGTGGAAGCGTAATAAGAATGATATTAAGAAGGAAGAATATGATGATTTCTATAAAGATAATTTTATGGATTTCAATGATCCTTTAAAGGTTATTCATTTCAATGTTGAGGGTAATATTTCTTTTGATTCATTATTATACATTCCAAGCAAGGCTCCTTATAACTATTATACGAAAGATTTTGAAAAGGGTTTAAAGTTATATTCTCGTAATGTTTTTATTATGGATAAAGCTAGTGATTTAGTGCCTGAGTATTTTAGATTCGTTAAGGGACTAGTTGATTCAATGGATTTATCTTTGAATATTTCACGGGAAATGTTACAACATGATCGTCAATTAAAGGCGATTGCGGGTAAAGTGGAAAAGAAGATTAAATCTGAATTGTTGAATATGTTGAATAATGAAAGAGATTTATATGTTCAATTTTATAAAGAGTTTGGTATTCAATTAAAGTATGGAGTGTATAGCGATTATGGTATGCATAAAGATACTTTACAAGATTTATTAATGTTCTATTCTTCGAGTGAAAAAGAGTTAGTCACTTTAAAAGAATATGTTGATCGAATGAAAGAAGGTCAAGAGTTCATTTATTATGCTAGCGGTAGTAGTGTAGATAAGATTGATAAATTGCCACAATTAGAGTTATTAAAAGATAAGGGTTATGAAATTCTTTATTTAAGTGATGATGTTGATGAATTTGCTTTACAAATGTTGATGAAGTATAATGAAAAATCATTTAAATCTGCTAACCAAGGTGATTTAAATTTAGAAGATGAAGCTACTAAAGAAGAAGTTAACAAAGTAAGTGATGATAATAAAGGTATGTTAGAATTAATTAAAGAAGCTTTAAAAGGTAAAGTTGACGATGTAATTATTTCTAAACGCTTAAAAACGGCACCAGTATGTTTGAGTAGTAAAGAAGGATTATCTATGGAAATGGAAAAGGTGTTAAGCCAAATGCCAGATGGCAGTCAAATAAAGGCCGAGAAAGTTTTAGAGATTAATCATGGTCATGATTTGTTTAAAGCCTTGACTAAGGTGTATAATAAAGATGCTTCATTAATTGATGAGTATGCAAGTCTTTTATATAACCAAGCACTAATGATTGAAGGATTTAGTGTGGAAGATCCGATTGATTTTTCAAATAAAATGGTTAAGTTAATGATTGATTCTGCAAAATAAGGAAGATATATGATAAACTTTTTAATTAAAACATTTGTGAAAGATGACAACCGTTATCAATATGGGTTACTAAGTGGGATAGTAGGTATTATTGCGAATTTCTTACTATTTAGTATGAAATTACTTATTGGTATTTTATCGGGTAGTTTGTCAGTAATGGCGGATGCCTTTAATAACTTAAGTGATAGTGCTAGTAGTGTAGTGACAATGGTCGGTTTTAAACTTTCTAATATGCCAGCGGATAAGGATCATCCTTTTGGTCATGGCCGTAGTGAATATATTGCGGGTTTAGTTGTCGCTTTTGCGATTGCTTTAATGGGGTTTGAATTATTTAAGAGTAGTATAACAAAAATATTTAATCCTAGTAGTATTGAAATTACGACGATTACTTTAGTTATCTTAGTTGTTTCAATTATTATTAAAGTGTGGTTGTTTTTCTTTAATAATAAGATTGGGAAGCTTACTAATTCGCAAACGATTAAGGCGACTAGTAAAGATGCATTGTTTGATGTTTTATCGACAACGGTTATTTTAGTTGGGGTTTTAGTGGAAAATTATTGGTCACTTCGTGTTGATGCTTATTTAGGAGTGATGGTTTCAATCTTTATTTTATATAATGGTTATGAAACTATTAAAGATACATTAAGCCCGTTATTGGGTGAAGCACCTGATCAAGATTTTGTGAGTCAGGTTAAGAAAAAGGTTATGTCTTATCCTAATATTGTGGGTATCCATGATATGATGGTACATAATTATGGTAATAACAAGATTTTTATTTCTTTGCATGCGGAATTACCAAGCAATATTGATGTGATGTTGTTGCATGATGAAGTGGATAATATTGAAAGAGATATTAAAAAAGAGTTTAATTGTGATATGACTATTCATATGGATCCGGTTTTAATGAATGATAAGAAATTGAATAAGGTCAAAGGACAAGTTATTAAGGCGATCCATGAAATTAATGAGAACTTTCATATTCATGATTTTCGGATTGTAGAAGGCGTTACTCATACTAATTTAATATTTGATGTAGTTGTTCCTTTTGATTGTGAATTTAATAATGATGTACTATATGAATTAGTTTATCAAAAGATTAAAAAGTTGGATAATACTTATGAATTAGTTTTAAATATCGATCAAGATTATGTGCAATAAGGAGCGAAAGCTCCTTATTTTATTTTGGGGATAAGAAATGATGAATAAATAGCAAATATTGGTTATTTTTATCAGGATACTATTGATCTACTACTTGAATTGTGATTGAAAAGACAAGTTAGTAGTGGTATAATCTAGTTGCTATTAGGAGGATATATCATGGCAAAAATGACTGTCAAAGATTTAGACGTTAAGGGTAAAAAAGTCATCGTTCGCGTTGATTTTAACGTACCTTTAAAAGATGGAGTAATTACTAACGATAATCGTATTAACGCTGCATTACCAACTATTAATTATTTAGTAGAAAATGGAGCAAGAATTGTTTTAATGTCACATTTAGGAAAAATTGATCATAAAGATCCTGAAAAATGTGAAGCTGGTAAAAAGAAAAACAATATGGCGCCAGTTGCCGCAAAATTAGCGGAAAAAGTTTCAACAAGTGTTACTTTTGTACCTGTTACTCGTGGTGAAGAATTAGAAACTGCAGTTGCGAATTTAAAAGATGGTGAAATCGTATTAATGCAAAATACGCGTTATGAAAAAGGCGAAAGTAAAAATGATGCAGAATTAGCACAATATTGGGCTAGTTTAGGAGAATTATTTGTATCTGATGCTTTTGGTTCTGTTCATAGAGCACATGCTTCTACAGTAGGTATTCCTAGCATTTTACCTAGTGCATTAGGTTTCTTAGTGGAAAAAGAAGTAAACATGTTATCTAAAGCTTTAAATGATCCTAAACGTCCATTAGTGGCGGTATTAGGTGGAGCTAAAGTAAGTGATAAGATTGCGGTTATTGATAATTTATTAAGTATTGCGGATAAGATTATTATCGGTGGTGGTATGGCTTATACATTTAGTGTTGCACAAGGGCATAAGATTGGTAAATCTTTATTAGAAGAAGACCGTGTAGAAATGGCTAAAGAATATTTAGCTAAAGCTAATGGAAAGATTATTTTACCGATTGATACTGTAGCAAATACGCAATTCGCTAATGAAGGCGATATCAAAGTATTTGAAGGTGACATTCCTGATGAATATATGGGATTAGATATTGGTCCTAAATCGATTGCTTTATTTAGTGAAACTTTAAAAGATGCGAAAACAGTTATTTGGAATGGACCTATGGGTGTATTCGAAATGGAAAACTTCGCAGTTGGTACTAAAGCTATTTGTAAAGCAATTAGTGATATTGATGGTGTTATGAGCGTTATTGGTGGTGGCGATAGTGCTGCAGCTGCAATTTCTATGGGTTACCAAGATAAATTCAGCCATATTTCTACAGGTGGTGGTGCATCACTAGAATATATGGAAGGTAAAGTATTACCAGGAATTGATATTATACAGGAGAAAAAATAAATGAGAAAACCAATTATTGTCGGAAACTGGAAGATGAACAAAACAAATGCGGATGCGATCACATTTGTTAATGAAATTGAAAAAGTATTACATGATAAAGCGGACTTTGGAGTAGCAACTCCATTTACTTGCTTAGCTACTAGTGTAGGAAATGCTAAAAACTTAATCATTGCGGCTGAAAATTGTCACTTTGCGGATAATGGAGCTTTCACTGGTGAAGTTAGTGTTCCAATGTTAGAAGAAATTAATGTTAAATGGTGTATTATTGGACATAGTGAAAGAAGACAAATGTTTGGTGATACTAATGAAACAGTTAATAAAAAAGCTATTCGTTTAATTGCGAGTAATATGACTCCAATTATTTGTTGTGGAGAAACATTAGAAGAATTTGAAGCTGGTCAAACAGAAAGTATCGTTAGAACTCAAGTTAAAGAATGTTTAGCGGGTATTGATGGTAAAGATGTTGCGAACTTAGTTATCGCTTATGAACCTATTTGGGCTATTGGTACTGGTAAATCAGCTACTAAACAAATTGCTCAAGATACTTGTGCAATTGTTAGAAACCAAGTTGAAGTTATGTATGGTAAAGAAGTTGCGGATAAAGTACGTGTTCAATATGGTGGATCAGTTAAACCAGACAATATTAAAGAATATATGGCTATGGAAGACATCGATGGTGCATTAATCGGTGGTGCTAGCTTAAAAGTTGATTCATTTACAGAAATCATTGAAGCAGTTAAATAATTAATTCTACAAAGGCGATAGTATATCGCCTTTTATTATTTATGGACGGATGTTCCAAACAAAGACTTAATTACTATCACATTTAATGTTACTATCAGTGATAGAATGACAAGCGATAAAGCTATTGTCTACAAGTTAACAAAATAAAAGGCGATTATATCGCCTTTTATGTTTTAATGAGGTAAACACATGGATAATTTATTTCAAAATTATAAATATTAAGGATATTGATGTCTATAGATGGGTTAATTATAGGTCGTATATTATTTACTATATATTTTACTAAACTACTTATTTGCTAGTTGTGGTATTATATAAATAAGATAGAGGTGACATTTATGAATAGTTTGGATTATTTATTAAAATATGACAATGAATTAGGACTATCGATGAAAAAAGAATTAGATCGTCAACAAAATAATTTGGAATTGATTGCGAGTGAAAATATTGCGTCAGTTGGAGTTTTGGCGGCTATGGGTAGTATATTAACTAATAAGTATGCTGAAGGGTATAGTGGTAAACGATATTATGGAGGTTGTGAGTATGTTGATGAGGTGGAAGATCTAGCTATTTCTCGTGTTAAGAAGTTGTTTAAGGCGGAGGCTGCCAATGTCCAACCACATTCAGGGGCGCAGGCTAATTTGGCGGTTTATTTTGCTTTATTACAACCAAATGATACAGTATTGGGGATGAGTTTGGATGCTGGTGGTCATTTGACTCATGGTAGCAAGGTTAATTTGAGTGGGAAGTATTATAATTTTATTCCTTATGGTATTGATGATAATACGGGGTTAATTAATTATGATGAGGTAAGAAGTCTTGCGCTAGAATATCGACCAAAAATGATTGTGGCGGGTGCTAGTGCTTATCCGCGAAGTATTGATTTTGAGAAATTTAGAGAAATTGCGGATTTAGTTGGAGCTTACTTAATGGTGGATATGGCGCATATTGCTGGACTTGTGGCAGTGGGTTTACATCAATCTCCAGTGCCTTATGCGGATGTGGTGACAAGCACTACTCATAAGACGTTAAGAGGGCCACGTGGTGGGTTAATCCTTTGTAAAGAGGAGTTGCTGCCTAAAATTAATAAAGCGTTATTTCCCGGCACTCAAGGTGGTCCATTGATGCATATTATTGGTGCTAAGGCGGTTTGTTTTAAAGAAGCATTGGATGATAGTTTTAAACTTTATCAACAACAAGTATTAAATAATGCGAAAGCTTTAGCAAAAGGCCTAATGGATTTAGGTATTAATTTAGTTTCGGGTGGTACTGATAATCATTTGATGTTATTAGATTTACGTAATATGAATATTACGGGTAAAAAGCTAGAACATCGTTTGGATGCTGTACATATTACCGTTAATAAAAACGCTATTTCTAAAGATCCACTAGGTCCAAATATCACTAGTGGTATAAGAATAGGTACTCCTGCTGTAACAACTAGAGGACTAAAAGAAGAAGATATGAGTGTTATTGCGAAACTTATATATTTAGTTATTACGGATTTTGATAATCAAAAAGAATATATAATTAATGAAGTTAAAAAAATGACGGATAAGTATCCTATTTATCAATAAGGAACCACATAAGCAAATAGATGACCAATTTGATAATTAGTCATCTATTTTTAATTAAATATGATATAAAAAAAGTAGGTAGGTGCATTTATGTTTAATATAGCTATTATTGATGATGAAAAATTCTTTATTGAAGAAGTCTTTGAACTATTAAATAATCAAATTGATGATTGTCATATCGCTAGTTATGATAGTGCAAGCTCATTTTTGATGGCAAATCAAATATATGATTTAGCTGTTATTGATATTAATATGCCGAAAATGGATGGTATTGAATTGTCTAAAAGAATTAAAGATAATATTAAATATATTATTTTTCTTACTACTAACGAACAAAGGATGCAAGATGCGTTTGATTATCATGTTATGGGGTATGTATTTAAAAAAGAGATGCATAATAAGTTGGTAGATTTGGTAAAAAGTATAATAAATAAAGAAAATAAGACAATTAATTTTACTATTGATCGTCTAGTGTTTCCTTTTAAAGAAGATGATATATACTATATTCAAAAAGAAGTGCGCAGATTTTATTTGTATACCCAAAAACAAGAATATATTGTTACGGAAAAAAGTTTAGAGAGTTTGCGATTAAGGTTGTCTAATGCTTTTTCTTTTATTAATCAATCATGTATTGTTAATATCGATCACATTGCTAGGCGAGATGATGATGTCATTATGTTAGATAATGGAGTTAAACTTTATATTAGTCGGCGCTTTAAAAAGAATTTTATAAAAGAATATTTTATAAGGGTGATGGAAAAATGAACTTGTTAGATTGTGGAGTGAATTATCTTCTGTTTTATGTTAGTTTTTTTTGGGTTTTTAAAAAAGTAAGAATCATTTTTTGTGGTTTTTCATTAGTTTGTTTTTGTTTGCCTTTTTAATTTTGATATTTAATATGATTACTAATAATGTATTTTTAAAGAATTTGTTTATTACAATAATTACTTTTGTCTTTATTTATGAGTTGTTTGATGATAATTTTTATTATGAATTATCTTATTACTTGATTTGTTGTTGCTTGTTTTGGACTATTGTATTGTTTCAAAAATTGTTTTTATTTTTTATGGGTGTGAATAGTTCTATCATGTTAGTTTTTCATGTTGTTATTTTGTTGGGGTTGTTTTATCTTGTTGGAAGATTTTTTAATAAAAATAAATATTTGATTGATGATAGTACTTATTTGGCTCTGCTATATAATTTTGGTTTTTTGCTTGTGTTGTTATGTATTGTTATAGATGTTATGGATTATATTAAAAAAGATTCTATTTTCATTGGTTTTGTTTTAATCATTGCTGTGTATATAATGTATTCGTTGTTTAGTACATATCGATTGATTAATTTGATTCAAGTTAATTATAAAAAAAAGTATTTAGAAAAACTGATTAATGAATCGAAAAAACAAATAGAAAATATTGAAGATGAGAATCAGGCAGTTAGACATTTAAGGCATGATTTTCAAAATCATTTATTGATTATTAATAATTTAGTTTTAGATAATAATAATGAAGATGCTTTGAAATATTTAAAAAGTATTAGTCATCATTATCAATTTGATCAAAAACAAACTATTAGTGGTTTAGTTTATTTGGATACGGTATTAAATGCCAAAGAGAATCTATTTCCTTCAATTGAGTTTGTTTTCGATGTTGAGAGAAGTAGTGTTAATATTGATGAGTTTGATTTATGTACGGTTATTTTTAATTTATTGGATAATGCGATTAAAGAAGTTGTTACTGATGATAAGCCAAAAATAATACTGGTCATTAAAAAGCATAATGATGATGTTCTGATAAATATGAGTAATTCTTATAAAAATTTAAATTCATCAAAGGTGGAAAATGGGTTACATGGGTTGGGGTTAAAAATTGTTGAAAGTGTTGTGAATAAGTATTCAGGTCATATGTCAATTGATATTAATGAGGATTTTAATGTTAATATTATTATGAAAGACTACCATTTAGACAATAATAATACCTATTTACACCATAATAGTGGGATAGTTATTTGATTGTGGTATAGATACATTGACAAGTAAACTGGTTAAAGGGAGTTGATAAGGTGAATAAAAAGACAACATTAATTGTTTTAGGGGTGATTATTGGTATTGGATTGGGTATTCATTTTATGGTGAAAATGTTGACCTCTAATTTCCCTTTGAAGTATGAAGATATATACAAATTATCAATTGATAATTTGAATATTGTGATTAGAAAAGAAGTGGTTACAAAGGATGTGCAAATAGTAGTAAATGATAAAATTAATAATAGTAATAGTGTTAAGTTATCAACTATTGGTAAATACTTAGTTGTGACAAATGATGATTTATATTGCAATGATGATAAAGTAGAATATTTTAAGGGCACTTATCTTTATTTATTAGATAGTAATAAACAATATTATTTTGTGGGTGATTCTAAGATATATTATAAGAATAAATGGTATGATAAAGATATTAGTAAAGAACAAGTTGATAAGTTGTTTTTAGGGTTTAATGGAACATCAAGGTTTGAATTAAGCGATTTTGATACTATGGAATTTGTGTTTAAAGAAAGATATTATTATCCTGAAAGTGATAAACATATTGAAAATAAACTGATAGTAGAATACAAAGTTAATCAACAAGATGTTTATTTGAAAACATATTCATCTAGGGGTGATAATAATTATTGGATTTTAACAAGAGAACAATTTAGTAAATTTTGTGCAAATATTGAAAAGATAATTAGTGAATAAAGAAACTTAAATATTATATATAACGAGGTGAAATAATGGTTAAGAAGATTGCATTTATCGTTTTGGGTTTGTTTGTGGGTGTGATAATGGGGATATATCTTTTTATTTCTTTCAGTGAAACTAGGATGTTTCGTAATTTTGAAGATATTTATCAGTTTTCTTTTGATGGTCGTAATGTGGTGATTCAAAAAGATGTACGTGGTGAAGATATTGCTTTAAAGGTGGATGGTTCTTTAAGACCGACGGAAAGTTTTATTACTAAAGATCAAAAGTCTTATTTGTGTGTTGTGGGGTCACCTCTTTTGCATAATGGTGAAGAAGTTGTTGTTTATGATTCTAGTTTAATTGATGAAGGTATTTGGATTTATGTTGTGGATAGTGATAAAGAGTATTATCTTAATTATCCTAATGGTATATTGTATGATAAGAAGTATTATTCGTCTGTGGATTTTTCTAAAGAAGATGTGGATTTGTTGTTGAGTAGTTTTACTAAGGTTGCGGCTTTTGATATTAATAAATATCAGTTTATGGATTTTGTTTATCGTTATCGTTATTATGATCAAACATTGGATACTTTTTATGAAGAGGATACATCGATTGCTTATGAGATAAGAAATGATGGTGTATATATTGTTAGTAGGTATCATTATAAGAATAAACAAGAAGTTGTAAATTATTATAAGATTAGTGAAAAAGAATTTAAAGTTTTTTGTTTGAAGGTTGAAGAAATGATTGGGTTGAAATCGTAATTGATTAGTGTTAAAATATTGACATATGTCAAGTAAAGGTAGTAGTTATTAAAATCTGATAGCGAGTTGATGGTTGGTGTAAATCAATAGATGATAATAATGAATTAGGTTACAATAGTTGATATCGTTATTTCGCGTTAAGGAAATTGGAGTGCATCGTTGATGAACTAAGGTGGTACCACGCTTTTGCGTCCTTAGATGCACTTTTTTTATTGGGAGGAACTTTTATGTATAATCATTTAGAAATTGAAAAGAAGTGGCAAGAATATTGGGATAAGCATCAGACTTTTAAGACGGATGTTTATGATTTTAGTAAGCCGAAGTTTTATGCTTTGGATATGTTTCCTTATCCTAGTGGTCAAGGATTGCATGTTGGTCATCCTGAAGGATATACGGCTAGTGATATTGTTTGTCGGATGAAAAGAATGCAAGGTTTTAATGTTTTACATCCAATGGGATTTGATTCTTTTGGTTTACCAGCGGAACAGTATGCGATTAATACGGGTAATCATCCAGAGAAGTTTACTTTAGAAAATATAAAGACTTTTAAAGAACAGTTGAGTATGATTGGTCTTTCTTTTGACTGGGATAAAGAAATTTCGACTTGTGATCCTAATTATTATAAATGGACACAATGGATATTTAAGAATTTATATGCCGATGGTTTAGCTAAGTATGTCGATATGCCGGTTAATTGGTGTGAAGAATTAGGTACAGTGCTTGCTAATGATGAGATTATTGATGGTAAAAGTGAACGTGGTGGATATCCAGTTGTTAAAAAGAATATGAAGCAATGGGTAATTGATATTGTTAAGTATGCGGATCGTTTAATTGATAATTTAGATAAGGTTGATTGGCCTAATTCGACAAAGGAAATGCAAAAGAATTGGATTGGTAAATCAATTGGTGCCAGTGTTGATTTTAAGGTTAATGGAAGTGAAGAGTATTTTACGGTATTTACTACGCGTTGTGATACTTTGTTTGGGGCTACTTATTGTGTTCTTGCACCTGAACATCCATTAGTTGATAAGATTACTACTTCTGATAAAAAGGATGAAGTAGCTGCTTATATTAAAGAGTGTGCAAGCAAAAGTGAAATTGAAAGAACGGCTAATAAAGAGAAGAGTGGAGTTTTTACAGGTGCTTATGCGATTAATCCAGTTAATGATAAATTGATTCCGATTTATATTAGTGATTATGTTTTAATTAGTTATGGTACGGGTAGTATTATGGCGGTTCCTGCTCATGATGAAAGAGATTATGCTTTTGCGAAGAAGTTTAATATTGATATTATTGAGGTTTTACAAGGTGGGGATATTAGTAAGGAAGCTTATACTCAAGATGGTCTTCATGTGAATAGTGGTTTTTTAAATGGTTTAAATAAAGAAGATGCCATTATTACGATGTTGGATTGGTTAGAAGAAAAGGGTATTGGTAAAAAGAAAATTAATTATAAATTAAGAGAGTGGATTTTTGCTCGTCAAAGATATTGGGGTGAACCGATTCCGGTTGTGCATTTAGAAGATGGTTCTACTTATGTTTTAAAAGATAGTGAGTTACCTTTGGTGTTGCCGACATTAGATGATTATAAACCGGCAAAGAGCGGGAGTAGTCCATTAGATAAAGCTAGTGATTGGGTTAATGTTACTATTGATGGAATAAAGGGTAAAAGAGAAACTAGTACTATGCCAGGGTCAGCTGGTAGTAGTTGGTATTATTTGCGTTATATTGATCCTAAAAATGAGAAGATGTTGGCTGATCCTAAATTATTAGAGCATTGGATGCCGGTGGATTTATATATTGGCGGTCCTGAACATGCGGTTGGTCATTTGTTATATGCGAGAATGTTTAATCAATATTTATTTGATAAGGGTATTGTGAAGTGTGAAGAACCGTTTAAGAAGTTAGTGCACCAAGGGATGATCTTAGGGGCTAATGGTATTAAGATGGGTAAACGTTTCCCAGAATATATTGTGGATCCAAAAGTGATTGTGAAGAATTATGGTGGTGATACTTTACGGGTTTATGAAATGTTTATGGGGCCTTTAGAAGCCGATAAGCCGTGGAATGAACAATCGGTAGAAGGTAGTTATCGTTGGATTGATCGGGTATATCGTTTAGTGGAAAGTCGAACTAATTTTAGTGATGAAAATAGTGGTGAATTGGATTATAGTTATAACTATTTGATTAAGAAGGCTACTAGCGACATTGAGTCTTTGAATTTGAATACGGTTATTTCACAAATGATGATTTTTATTAATGACTGTTATAAGGCAAAGAGTATTTATGTGCCATATATTGAAGGATTTGTTCAGGTGTTCTCTTGTTTTGCTCCTTATGTGGGCGAAGAATTGTGGGAGATGTTAGGTCATAATGAAAGTATTGCTTATTATCCTTGGCCAACTTTTGATGAAAGCAAGTGTGTGCTTAGTGAAATTGAAATTGGGGTTCAAGTTAATGGTAAGATGCGTGGTAAGTTAGTTGTGGAAAAGGATATGCCAAAAGAAGAGTTGGAAAAATTGGCTCTAGAAATCCCTAATGTTATTGTAGCTATGGATAATAAACCGGTGCGTAAGTTAATTATTGTTCCTAATAAAATAGTGAATATTGTTGTTTAGTAAGGGTAAGGGTTAGGCATTTGTGCTTAACCTTTTGTCTTTTTGGGGGTGTATTAGTTATTTAATATTTGACTTTTTTGTGCTAAACTATATAAGAGGTGATATTATATGCGTATGCGTAAAAAACCTTATCGCGATACAGTTTTAAATGATAGAATAGATGTCATAGTTAAAGAACCACAATTGGTTAAAGGTTGTTGGAAAGAACTATTAGATAGTGATATATTGCATGTTGAAATCGGTAGTGGTAAAGGTGATTATTGGATTAAAATGAGTGAGTTATACCCTTCAGAAGGCTTTGTTGGTATTGAGAAGAACTTGGATGTGGCAGCTCGGGCTGTGAATAAGACTTCAGTTAATCAATTGCCAAAGAGTCGTTTTATTGCTTTAGATAGTAAGGATATTAGTTCTTGGTTTGATTTGGGTGAGATTGATGTGATTCATTTGAATTTTAGTGATCCTTGGCTAAAGAGTGGTTATAAAAAGAGAAGATTGACGCATAGTAATTTTTTACAAATGTACTATGATTTGTTGAATGTTGATGGTCGTATTATTATGAAAACGGATAATAAAGATTTGTTTGAGTTTTCTTTATTAGAATTTGCGACGCAACCTTTTGAATTGGTGGATGTTAGCGTGGATTTTCGTCGCAAAGAAAATGATGATGTTATTAGTGAGTATGAACAAAAGTTTATGGATTTAGGACAAGTTATTTATCGAGGAATTTGGAGGAAAAAATAATGGATATAGCTTTAGCGAAAGAATTGACACAGGCTGTTGGTATTAGTGGCTGTGAAAAATATGTTAGTCGTATTTTAAAGAAATATTATGATGTTTTGACCGATGAAGTTGTTTATGATAATTTAGGTGGTATTTGTGCCATCAAACGTTGTGGTAAAGAAAATGCGAAAAAGGTTTTAGTTGTCGCTCATATGGATGAAGTGGGAATGATCGTTAGTGATATTTGTGATAATGGTTGTTTGAAGTTTGAGATTATTGGTGGTATTTGGAACCAAAATATGTTAGCTCAAAGAGTTTTGTTGCAAAATAGTGATGGCAAGATTTTTAAAGGTTGTATTGGTTCGATTGCTCCGCATTTGTTAAGTGAAGAAGTGCGTAATAAACCAATGGATCCTAAGAATATGTATATTGATTTGGGTTTTACTTGTAAACAAGAAGTTATTGATGCGGGTATCAGACATAATGATCCGATGGTAATGGATGGTCCTTTTGAAGAGCTTAATAATGGTCAAAGAATTTTAGCGAAAGCTTTTGATGACCGTTATGGTTGTATCTTAGGTGTGGAATTACTAAGAGCGGTTAAAGACATACAATTAGATTTTGATTTATATGTAGCGGGTAGTGTTCAAGAAGAAGTGGGATTACGAGGTGCTAGTACGATGACTCATTTAGTTAATCCGGATCTTGCGATTGTTTTGGATTGTTCTCCTGCCAATGATTATAGTACGGATAAGAATATTTTTGGGGTATTAGGTAAGGGTGTTTTAGTTCGTTTCTTTGATAGGGGGATGTTGCCTAATCGAACATTAATAAATTGGTATCAAGATTTAATGGATAAAGCAAATATCAAGAATCAGTATTATGTTAGTATGGGTGGTACTGATGCGGGAGTTATTCATAAGTCAAATGATGGTATTCCGACTTTAACTATGTGTTTGTGTGCTCGTAATATTCACTGCAGTGCTTCTATTATTGATATGAATGATTATAAGTGTGCTTATGATGCTTTATTATTGGTGATGAGAGAATTAAATGGTAATTTGATTGAGGATTTTAAACGTGAAAATCAGTAAGATTGTTTTAGTTATCCTTTGTTGTTTGTTATTGAGTGGTTGTATGTCACAAAAACAAACATTGAAGGAAGAACTTCTTGCGAATATTAAAGTTATTAAAGAGAATAAATTACCAAAGGTCACAAATAATGAAAAGAAGTATTTCCGTTTCAATTTACCGGCTGGTTTGGGAAAAATTGAATCGGATACGAATAATAATATTTTTAATTTAGATAATTATCCTTTAGTGATGAATTTAAATATTGCCCAAATATTGAATGACCGTTACTATTATAATAATCAAAAGGCTAGTTTAGAGATTAATCCCACTACTCCTAGTGATGAAGTTGTGGATTTAACTTTTCAAATTAATGATTATTTAGGTAATCCTAAAGATTGTCATATAAAGGCAACATTGTTGAGTAATGATCGTTATTATTTACAAATTGGCAGCAATTATTTAGATTTTGGTTGTGTGGTACCAAAAACGATGTTTAATCGGGTAATTGATGTTGTTTTTCATATAATTAGAACTTCGGTTATTGATTTTGATGGCATTACAGTAGCGTATACTAATAAAGAGTTAGAAAACAATACTAAACATGATGTTAGTTTATTTACCCAAATAGCACCACAAGATGGTTTAGTATCGGATATTGTAAATGGCGGAACAATTAATCCGGATTTAATTGGTTCAGGAGGTATGGATAGTGCAGATCAATAGTTATCGATTGTTTTATAGCGATAGTTTTCCTAATGTATGGGTTATTAAAACGGATATTGAGAAAAATTGCGATCATTATGTTGTGAATAAGAATGTAGTTATTTTGTATAGTGACAATGATGAAATCGTGGGAATTAATATATTGAATATGCCAATTTTAGAAAAAAAAGGGTATAATTATTTTAATGAAGAATTGATTGAGGTGTTGAATCCTTTGTTACAGGATAATAATTTACCTTTAGTGGTTTTAAAACCTAATAATATTCGGGTTGGTCGTATTTTATCTTATGTTCAAGAAGATAATTTACGTGTTTGTGAAGTTAGAGTGTTAGATAAGATTATCCAAGTAGTGACAAATAGAGATAATTTTGTTGAAAATGATTTAGTATATGTGGCACTTGAGAATGCAATTATTCCCGATGGTACTTTAATTAAGGATAGTAAAGTTTATGGACATCCAAGTCAAGGAATGTTTTTAAGTAGTAGAACATTACAATTAGATTTAAATGATAGTAATTTATTGATAGTAAATGATAAAAATGAGGGCGATTACTATAGCGGGAGGTAGACCATGGGTATCAAAGAATTATTGAAAGTCTTTATTGAAGAAGATGATAGTATTGAAGAAGAGTTAGTGCAACCCCCAAGAGATAATAAAAAGACGGATTTTACTAAGCGTAAAGTGGTGGAAACAAAAAACGATCTATCTTTTAATAGTGGGGAAAAGATATCTAATGAGTCTACAGAAATTAATAATCGGAAGATTGTTGATTTAAGAGTTAACGATGATAAGGCTAAAGTTAAAGAAGAAGTAAAAGAAGAAGAAAAGGTTCGCCCTGTTACGGAATCTAAAAAGGGTGTTAAACCTAATTCTAGTTATCGTTTTAGTGGTTTGATATCACCAATTAATGGTAGTATGGGTGCTGCGAAAGAAGTCAAAGAAGTAGTTCCAGTTGCTGGTGCAAAAATTGAAAAACCGGGATATTTAGGTACGATTTATAGTCCGATATATGGTATTAATAATCAAGATTTTAAGCCTAAAAGCGAAGTGAAAAAGGATGAAATTACTATTGATGATATTATTGCGGATGATTTAAATGTTGTGGTTATTGAAGATAATAAAGATGAACTTATTAATGAAGATTGTTCTAAAGCTTTTGAAGAAGATTTATTTAATGATGAACAAAAGGCTATGGATGATATTGAAGTTGATATCAATGCCATTTTTGAAGATGATGAAGAAGCAGTAGTGGAACAAGAAGTCGAAGAAGAATTTCCTTTTGAAAAAGAAAGTTTTGAACCTGAAGTTGAGGAAGAACTTGTTGTGGAAAAGGAAGTAGTTAAACCTTTGTTTGAAATTGATGATTTAGATGAAGAAGATGTGAATTTGTTTAATTTTGATGATGAGGATAAGGATTAATATGTATTATTTTATTGGTATTAAGGGTACAGGGATGGCGGCTTTGGCTGGTATTTTACATGATATTGGTAATGAAGTTAGGGGTAGTGATTTAGCTACTCATTTCTTTACACAGGATGAGCTTGATCGTCGTAATATTGTTATTGATGGTTTTGAGGATGAAGTACCTAGTGGTTGTGTTGTCATTATTGGTAATGCTTTTGATGATAACTTCCCCCAAGTAAAACAAGCGCTTTCTAATTCTAGTTGTACTTGTTATCGTTATCATGAATTTGTTGGTGTCCTGATGAAAAAATATTTGTCGATTAGTGTGGCTGGTAGTCATGGTAAGACGACTACGACAACACTATTGTCAACGATGTTAGATTTTTATCGTCCTACGGGTTATATCATTGGTGATGGCACGGGTAAGTTGACTAAAGATAGTGAATTGTTTGTGGTGGAATCTTGTGAGTTTCGTTGTCACTTTTTGAAATATTTCCCGCAATATGCGATCATTACTAATGCCGATTTAGATCATGTGGATTATTTTAAGAGCCACCAACAATATTATCAAGCTTATGAAGATTTCGCGTTGAATGTGAAAGATAAAATTGTTCTTTATGGCGATGATATACCGACAAGAGAATTAAAGATCGATCGTTCAAAGTGTTTATATTATGGCCTTGATGATAGTAATGATATTGTGGCGAAGAATTTGTGTGAATATCCTAATCATATGACTTTTGATTTGTATATTAATAAAGAATTCAAGTTTTCTTTTGATTTGCCTTTAGTTGGTATTCATATGTTAAATAATGCTTTAGCTTGTATTGGTATTGGTTATTTATTGGATATGCCTTTTGCTTTAATGAATGAAGGGTTAAATCATTTTAAAGGGGCAAAAAGACGTTATGTTATTGAAGAGATTGGTGATTGTATTTATATTGATGATTATGCTCACCATCCAACAGAAGTTGATATGACAATTAAGGCGACAAGGAAACGCTTCCCGGGTCGTAAAATTGTGGCCATTTTTAAACCTCATCGTGCTAGTAGGGTGCAATCTTTCGTTAATGAATTTGCGGCTGCTTTAGGTCAGGCGGATGTTTGTGCGGTTTGTGATTTTACTTCGATTGATGATTTTGATGATGGCAGTGATATTACTATTGAGTATTTGACTGATCGAATTGAGGGTTGTTATGTTATTCATGAAAATGATGATGATGTTAAGTTATTATCTGCTTATAAACCTTGTGTTTATTTGTTTATGAGTTCAAAAGATATTTATCATTTTGCGAATAAAATAAAGGAAATTAATGGGAAATCTTAGGATCTCCCATTTTTATGAAATTTTATGAAAATGTGTTGAAAAAGTTTTCATAAATGTTATAATTGATATAAGGACAGGTGAAGAATATGGATATGTCAGAAATTTTAGAGTATTTAAAGTTGTTTTATGAAATAACATTATATGTATTGCCTTTTTTCGCAATTATTTTAATAATCTATTTGCTTGTTTTAATTGTGAAATTATCAAAAACAATTAAAAAAGCGAATGTAGTAGTGGATAATATTAATAACAGCTGGGAAAAGGTTGATAATATATTAGTTAAAACTGAGGCTATTAGTAATAGTATTGATGAATCAATGGGGATTATTCAAGAACCATTAAAAGTTACGGCTAAAATTTTTACTAGTGTGGAATTGTTGCATGACTTTACGTATCGTACAGTGATGAAAATGATTGATGAAACTAGTAGAAATTTAAATACAATTAAAGATTGGTTGAACTCGTTAATTAATAAGAAAACTGTAGATTCTACAGTTAATGTAGATGAACCAATATTTACTAATGAAGAACAAGAAAAAGGAGAATAATATGGAAGAACAAGTAAAAGATGTAGTTAATGAAGTGGAAAATAAGATTAGTGAAATCGAAGAAAAAGCTAGTGAATTTCCAGTTGAACAACAACCTGTTGTACAAAAAGTTAAACAATTGGCTGTTGATGGGTTAAAAGGCATTAAGGATGGTTTAGTAACTGTCGAAGATAATATTAAAGACAAAGAAAAAAGAGATGAATTTGTGAAGAATGTCAAAGATAAGACTTCAGAATTAGTGGATAATACTAAAGATTTGTTTGAAAAGATTAAGAATGATGAAAGAGTTAATGAAGCTATTGATGTGACTAAAAAAGCGGCAAATAGTACAGCTGATTTTGTAGTTAAAACTATTGATGATATTAATAAGAATGAAAAAGTTATTGAATTTAAGAAGGATGTTAAACAAACAGCGCATAATATTGCGATGACATCTTTAGATGCAAGCATTAAAACGCTTAGTAATTTGAAAGATAAACTTTTAAATTCTGACGATAAAAAGGAAGATTAATTTATGAAGCGAGTAACGATCTATGAGGTTGCGAAAAAGGCGAATGTCTCTTTGGCAACGGTTTCTCGAGTAATTAATGGTTCTAATCAAGTTCGGGAAGACACTCAAAAGAAAGTTAAGGACGCTATTGAAAAACTTGGGTACAAGCCAAATGCGATTGCCCAAGGTTTGGCTTTACAAAAAACAACTACTATTGCTTTAGTGATTCCAGAGGCTAGTTTTACTTATACTGGTCAATTGATTAATGGGATCATGGATGTATCTAAAATTTATAAATATAATGTAATTTTACATACTTTTAGTGAAGGACTAAGTGATATTAATGATTTAGTGGAAAATATTATTTCTTCTAATGCCGATGGTGTTGTTATTTATACTGATAAAATGCGTGAGAAAGAATTGGAATTGTTTAATCAATATAACATTCCGGTACTTGTTATTGGTAACAAAGTTAGCGGTCCATTAATTTCGAGTGTTTATGTTGATTTCGATAAAGTGGTTTTTGATATTTGTAATCGATATCTTGCGAAGGGTTTAGATAATATAGCGATTATTCAAGATAGAAAGAATGAGTATTCGACAGATCAATTAGTTTCGGGTGCGAAAAGAGCATTTAAGGGGTATGGTAAAGAGTTTGATAATTATGTGATTATGGAACATGAGTATCGAACATCATATAGTTTCTTTACTAATTATTTTAAGACGCATCGTCATGATTTAATTATTTGTTATCGTGATTCATATTCTTTGGCAGTTATCAATGCAGCTCGGGAAAATAACATTCAAGTTCCGGAAGACATGGAAGTTATTTGTATTGTGGATACTAAATACAATTCAATGGTTAGGCCGCAGTTGTCTTCGTTTGTGATTCCTTCTTATGATTTAGGGGCCGTTGCAATGCGGGTGATGACGAAGATGTTAAAAAGGGAAACTAATTTTGAAAAAGAGATTGAATTTGAGTATTTATTTAAAGAAAGACAATCAACAAAGAAATAGGTGGGGAACCACCTATATTTAATGAAAGGTGATATTATGAATTTTTTAGAAGAGTTAGAATTTAGGGGATTAGTAAAAGATGTTACGGATTATGAAGGATTAAAAGAAAGAATGAAAGAACCAATGACCATTTATTGTGGTTTTGATCCAACTGCGGATTCATTACATGTTGGTCATATGCAACAAATTATTTTATTGAAGAGATGGCAAAATGCAGGACATCGTCCACTAGCTTTAGTTGGTGGGGCAACAGGAATGATTGGTGATCCTCGTCCTACTACTGAAAGAAAATTGCTTACTTTAGAAGAATTGGCTCATAATGTGGAATGTATTAAAGAACAGTTGTCGCGTTTTATTGATTTTAATGCGCAAGGTGGGGCAGTTTTAGTTAATAATTATGATTGGTTAGGGAATTTAAACATTTTAGATTTTTTAAGAGAATATGGTAAACATTTTAATGTTTCATATATGTTGAATAAAGACACAGTTAGTAAACGTTTAGAAACAGGTATTTCTTTTACGGAATTTAGTTATACGATTCTTCAATCTATTGACTGGTTAAATTTGCACCAAAAACATAATTGTGTTGGACAAATTGGTGGTAGTGACCAATGGGGTAATTTAACTAGTGGTAGTGAGCTTATTCGTAAAATATTAGGACCTGAAACTAAAGTGTTTGGTATTACTTCGCCATTAATTACTAAAAGCGATGGTTCAAAATTTGGTAAGAGCGAAGGTAAGAATATTTGGTTGGATCCTAATAGAACTAATGCTTATGAGTTTTATCAATTTTGGATTAATACTCCCGATGTGGATGTAATTGATTATTTAAAGCGTTTATCTTTTATTAGCGTGGATGAAATATTAGCTTTAGAAAAAGATATGCAGGAAAATGCGCATTTAAGAAATGCACAAAAAGCATTAGCGGCGGATATGACTATGATGTGTCATGGCGAAGAAGGGTTAAAATCAGCGATTAAAATTAGTGAAACTTTGTTTGGTCAAGATTTTAAATCTTTGACTTATGATGAATTGAAAATGGCTTTAGGTGGAATGAACCAAAATCCGATTGTTAGCGAGGGTAATATTGTCGATGTTTTAGTTGATAATAAGATTTGTGGTAGTAAACGTGAAGCGAGAGAATTTGTGAATAATGGTTCGATTTCGCTTAATGGTGAAAAGGTTAGTGATTTGGAATTGATGATTACTAAAGATAATGCCTTATTTAATGAATTTACAATTATTCGTAAAGGTAAGAAAAATTATTTTGTCTTAACGCATTAGTAATTTGCTTATCTATTATTTTCTTTGTATAATATAGGTGAGGTAGTAGATATGAAAAAAATAATAATTATTTTGTTAGCTTTAATGATGTTTTCTGGCTGTACTAATAAAACAGTAGAAACGAAAGATGATAATTTAACTAAATATAATTTCTATTATCAAAAGATTATTGATAATGAGAAGTTTGCGACTAGTTCGATTAATTTCGATATTTCCTTGGCAATAAATTCCGTTGATGGGGAGTTTCGTTATGATGTGATTGTGGATAATCCTCAAATTGCAATGCACAATATTAAAATGATGGCAGTGGAAGATGATGGTTCATTTTCTATCGATAAGACTAAGGTGATGCCGACAGTGGGTATCTTTGAAAGTAATTCTTATCATCTAGTGCCAAATCAAATTAATTTTAATAAGGGTTATGTTCAGGGTTTGTCTTGTAGTGGTATGACAAAGAAAACTAAAGGTAATATTTTAGTAGTAGTATTTTATAATCGTGATAATGATAAAGAAGAAGTTGCGGAATATTTTGAATTTACTTACGGTGCTTAAAGGATAGTTGTACTATCCTTTTTATTTAAGGAGAACAAATGCGATTAGATAAGTTTTTGGCCGATTATGGCTTTGGTAGTAGAAAAGAAGTGAAGAATATTATTAGAACTAAAAGAGTTTTAGTTAATGGCAATGTCGTCCTTAGTGATAAGCATCAAGTTAACTTAACTGATAAGGTTCAGGTAGATAATAAGTTAATTGAAGTTATTGATCGAATTTATTTGATGTTGAATAAACCCGTTGGTTATGTTTGTGCTAATAGTGATCAATTATATCCTACTGTATTTAGTTTGATTGAGGATTTTATACCGAAAGATTGTTTTGTTTGTGGCCGTTTAGATGTGGATACTACCGGTTTTGTCTTTATAACTAATGATGGTAAATTAGCTTATCAAATTAGTAATGGTAAGAAGAAGGTTGGGAAAACTTATTTAGTTACTTTAGGTCAAGATATTGATGATAGTCAAATTAAGATGTTAGAAAATGGAGTTAGTATTGATGATTTTGTGACAACTCCGGCGGTAGTTAAGGTTATTGATAATACACACATTGAGTTAACGATTTATGAGGGTCGTTTCCATCAGGTGAAGAAGATGATGGTGGCGATTGGGAATGAATGTGTTAACTTGCATCGTTTAGCGATTGGTTCTTTATCTTTAGATAGTGGTTTAGCTTTAGGGGAGTATCGTCATTTAAGTGAGAAAGAAGTCAATAAGTTCAAGGGGGATAAGTAATTATCCTTTTTTTTTGTAAAAAAAGAGTAAACATATGTCTACTCTTAGTCGGTATTATCTGTTGTAGTATTCAACAACTAATAATTCATTGATTTCTGTATTTAATTCATTTCTTTCTGGTAAACGGACATAAACACCTTTACGAGCTTCTTTATCTACTTCAACAAATGGTAAAGTATTGATACGTGCTTCTAATGATTCTTTAACGATGTTTAAGTTTTTAGATTTTTCTTTAACTTCGATAACACTTCCAACTTTAGTTGAGTATGAAGGGATATCTACTTTTTTGCCGTTTACTAAAATATGTCCATGGTTTACTAATTGACGAGCTTGACGACGTGTGCTCGCAAATCCCATACGATAAACGATATTATCTAAACGTGATTCTAATAAGTTTAAGAAGTTGTGACCTTTAACACCAGCCATTTTTTCTGCTTTTAAATATGTGTTATAGAATTGTTTTTCGTTAACGCCATATAAGAATCTAATTCTTTGTTTTTCTTGTAATTGTAATCCGTAGTTAGTTAATTTAACTCTTCTAGTTGGACCATGTTGTCCTGGTGCATAAGCACGTTTTGTTAATTCTTCTCCAGTTTCTAAAACTGAGAATCCAAGTCTTCTAGACTTTTTCCATAATGAACCTGTATATCTTGCCATCTTTTCCTCCTTGTAGTGTTTTGGCTAACAACCTAGGAAACAAATCACTTAATAGCTGTGTTAGTACTAGTTTGAGTTTTCGCTCTTACAGCAGAGTTACACAACACCCCATATATGTAATATATGTTACTAACGCATCACCATCAGCTTTGTTTGCTGCCAACAATAGTTGCTTTACTATTATAGTTTATTTTTCGTCAAATGTAAATGATTATTTTAGGTGTGTGGTTTGACATGCCGACCATATGGTCGTATAATATATATGTATTTAGAAAAGGAGTCAGATGATGAAAGAAAATACAGTAATTATTAAAACTAATAAGGGTGATATTGCAGGTCAATATCAGGATAATATGATGGTGTTTAAGGGTATTCCTTATGCAAAACCGCCAGTTAAAGAATTAAGATTTGCGCCACCGGTTGCTATGGATGTTTGGGATGGTGTTAAAGAATGTTATGAGTATGGTAATTGTTCTACTCAAGCGCCATGTATTTTAGTTAATAGTAAACCTAGTGAAGATTGTTTGTATTTAAATGTATGGGCACCTAAATTAGATCCTAATAAGAAGTATCCGGTTTATTTTTGGATCCATGGTGGTGGATATTTTAATGGCTGTGGCTCGATGGAATATTATGATGGTTCTTCTTTTGCGAATAAAGATGTAATTGTAGTGACTATTAATTATCGTTTAGGGGCTTTAGGATTTCTTGCTTTAGAGACTTTAATGAATAAATATGGTACTACTGGTAACTGGGGTATGTTAGATCAAATCGCTGCTTTAAAGTGGGTTAATGAAAATATTGCGGCTTTTGGTGGTGATAGTAACAATATTACTATTGGTGGGGAATCGGCTGGTTCTTTCTCGGTTTCTAGTTTAGTGATGTCGCCTTTGGCTAAGGGGTTGTTCCAAAAAGCAATTATGCAAAGTGGTAACATCTTGTCGGATAATGTTTCTTTACCTTTTACTCAAGCTAAGTTAGAAGCGTCTGTGGATAATTCGGTGAAGTTTGCGCAATTATTTGGTGCGGATGATAGTGAAAAAGGGTTAGAAATATTACAAAATGTTGATGCTTATAAGTTGTGGGAAACTGGTTTCTTCTCTTCAGATATTACTGTACCTAGCCCGATGGCTTTTTGGCATACTTTAGATGGTGTGGTATTACCGAAGAATCCTTTAGAAGCTTTAAAGAATAAGGAATACAATAAAGCTGTTTATTTGATGGGGTTCAATGAACAAGAGGGCAATGTTTTCTTGAGTGAAAACTCAACATTAGAAGGAGCTCATAATTTTATCAGTTTGGTGTTTGGTGATAAAAAAGATGGTTTAAATAAGTATTATGATGATAATGTTCGTCAAAACTTAGGTTTTGTTAGCGATGTGGTTACTTATGCTTATTTTAAGGCGGGTACGCTTTCGATGATGGATCTATTGGTTTCTAATGGAGAAAAGGTTTATGGTTATGAGTTTGGCTTGACGGCGGATGGTAATTATCCAATGAAGAATATTGGGCCTCACCATGCGGTAGATATTTTATATACTTTTGATAGTTTTGATAAGATGGGTTTAATTATGGGTCCTAATGATAAGATGATTAGTAAGCAAATGAATACGATGTGGGCTAATTTTATTACAAGTGGTAATCCTAATGTTGGTTTAGAGTTGGATCATAAAGTTGTTTGGGATACATATAATAATAATAAATTTTATTATTTTAATGAAAATATTGAATGTACTAATTTAAAGGATCGGGAAAAGATTAATGATTTTGAAAAGATGTTAAATCTTACTAAATAATAGGGACTTGTGGGCGTTTGTTCACAAGTTTTTTTATGAAAATGTATGTAAATAATTTACATTTGTGTATATTATTTACAATAGAATGAAAATATTGTTGTAAATATTTTGAAAAATAATGAAAATAAGTGTTGACACGCCGTTTTTGTCAGTATATAATTAGCACAATTATATATTTAGTGAGGAGGGATTTTATGAAATATATAAAAGGGTTATTTGTAGCATTGTTATTATTGACATTGGTTGCATGTGGAAAAGGTAATGGCGGTCAGGATACTTCGACGGTTACGTTTGCCAAGGAGTTAGATATTATTTCCATGGATTCAAGTTATGCGACAGATGGTGCTTCTTTTGAAGGTATTCAGTTGACGATTGATGGTTTAATGACTATTGATGCTAATGGTAATATTATTCCGGCTCTTGCTAAAGACAAAGCGGTTGTTAGTGAAGATGGTTTGACTTATACTTATACATTGAAAGATGCGAAGTGGGATAATGGTGAACCAGTTACTGCTAATGATTTTGTTTATGCTTGGCGTCGTACGGTTTCTAGTCCGGCTGCTGAATATAATTATCTTTATACAGAAGATGGTGCTTGTTTAGCTAATGCTGCTGATATTATTAAGGGTGTTAAAGATAAGAGTGAATTGGGTATTAAGGCTGTTGATGATAAGACTATCGTTATTACTTTATCTAAGCCTTGTGCTTATTTTGAAAGTTTGATGACTTTCCCTGTTTTCTTCCCTATTAATGAAAAGTTTGCGGAAGAAAAAGGTGATCAATATGCATTGACTCCAGAAAATTTATTGGCATGTGGTGCTTATAAGTTATCTTCTTGGGAAAAAGGTACTAAGTATGTTGTGGTTAAGAACCCTACTTACTATGATGCTGCTGCTGTTAAGAGTGAAAAATTAGTGTTTAATGTAGTTAAAGATTTATCAAGTTCGGCTTTAGCTTTTGAAAGTGGTAATGTTGATTTTACTAAATTGAATAAGGATTTAGTTGATAAATATAAAAATTCAGAAAATTATAGTGAAGTTTTAGAAGGTTACTTATGGTACTTCCAATATAATTTGGGTAATAAATATTTAGCTAACGTTAATATTCGTAAAGCTTTATCTTTAGCTATTGATAAAGAAGATTTAGTTAAGAATGTTTTAAAAGATGGTTCAATTATTGGTAAGGGTTTTGTTCCTACTAATTTGGCTACTGGTCCAGATGGTAAAGATTACCGTGAATCAGCTCCAGTTTTCCAAGCTAATAATAAAGAAGAAGCTTTAAAGGCTTGGGAATTAGGTAAGAAAGAATTGGGTGTTACTGAAATTAAATTAAGTATGTTATTTGATAATGCTGATCCTGCAAAAACAGCTGCTGAATATTTACAAGCTAATTTACAAACAGTGTTACCTGGTTTAACTGTTGAAATGGTTGCTCAAGAAAAGAACAATCGTATTGAAATGCAAAAGAAACGTGAGTTTGAAATTTCATTAACTCGTTGGGGTCCTGATTATGCTGATCCTACAACATATTTATATTTAATGGCTACTGGTAATTCATATAACTATGGTAATTATACTAATGCTGATTATGATGCAAAAATGAAAGAAGCTGCTAATGCTGCAGATCCTACTGCTAGATGGAAAGCTCTTCAAGAAGCAGAAGCTATTTGTTTGAATGATTATCCAGTTGCACCAATTTTCCAAGTTGGTGGTGCTAGTTTAATTAATAAAAATGTAACAGGTATTGAATCTCATGGCGTGGGTGTTCCTTATATTTATAAAAATGTAGTTAAAAAATAATGCGCTTTGAAGACGACACATTATGGTTAAAAGCCATAATGTGTTTATTATTTAGAAAAGAGGGAGAGATATGGATAAGTCTACTTTGAAATATATAGCTAAGCGATTATTGATGGCGGCTGGTACTTTGTTGATTATTGTCTTTGTTTTGTTTTTAATGTTGAAGTTAATGCCGGGTACGCCTTTTAATGATGAAAAGTTAACAGAAGCGCAAAAGGCTCTGATATTTGCCAAATATGGGTTTGATCGTCCAATTTGGGAGCAGTTTATTACTTATTTAAAACAAATGTTGGCGGGGGATTTTGGTATATCTTTTGGGATTGCGCGAAATTTGCCGGTGGCTAGTTTAGTTGTTCCTCGGATTGGGACAAGTTTTGGTATTGGTATTGCAGCGGTAATATTGGGTACAGTAGTTGGTGTATTATTAGGTATCTTTGCGGCTTTAAAGCGAAATACAATTTGGGATTCAATTTCCACTGGTCTTGCGGTATTAGGGGTTAGTATTCCATCTTTTGTATTTTGTTTATTGTTATTGATTTTATTAGGAGTGAAAATTCCGGTTTTGCCGATTTTATATAACTCGGCTGATCCAATTAAGTCTTCAATCATACCGGTTTTAGCGTTGTCTGTGTCGGTTATTGCCAATGTGGCAAGGTTTACCCGTAGTGAGATGATTGAGGTGTTAGGTAGCGAATATGTGCTTTTAGCGCAAGCTAAGGGTTTGGATAAAATTACTTTAATTAAAAGACATGCTTTACGTAATACATTAATTCCGGTTATTACGGTTTTAGCTCCCATTATGATTGCATTGATGACAGGTAGTATGGTTATTGAACAAATTTGTGGGATACCAGGGTTAGGTAGTTTGCTTGTTCAGGCAATTAATGTCAGTGATTATAATGTAACGATGGCGGTAGCTTTCTTGTATAGTGTTTTATATATTGTGATGATGCTTATTGTAGATATTTCTTATGGAATTATCGATCCAAGAATTCGTTTGGGAAAGGGGAAGAGCAATGAATAAAGATGCAATACAATTTAAAGATGATGATTTTTTATTAGTTGGTGATAAACATAATATTTATCGTGATCAAGTTGTTCCAGCTGTTCCTTTTTTTAAAGATGTAATGAAGCGTTTTAGTGCTAATAAAGGGGCGATGGTTGGTTTAATTTTTATCTTATTAATTATTGTTATGGCTATTATTTGCCCGATGATTAGTAAATTTGAGTTTGATGCGGTGGCAACTGCTCAACAATCGATGGCGCCTAGAATTCCTTTATTGGAAAACATTGGGATTTTTAATGGTAGTGCGAATGGTATTAATAAGTATGCTAACCCTCAATTTCAAGATCTTTATCATTATTTTGGTACTGATACTTTAGGTCGTGATTTATGGACTCGTGTATGGAGTGGGGCAAGGATATCTTTATATGTAGCTGGTGCTGCGGTATTGATTGATGTATTTATTGGTATGGTTTATGGTTTAATTAGTGGTTATTTTGGTGGTGCTGTGGATAATGTTATGCAAAGAATTCAAGAAATTATCAATAGTATTCCGACATTAGTTATTTTAGTATTATTGATGTTAGTTTTTAGACCTTCTTTGTATACTATTATCTTAGGTTTAATGTTGACAGGATGGATTGGGATGGCGAGAATTACGCGGGCTCAAGTTTTGAAAATTAAAGAACAAGAGTTTATTTTGGCTTCTAAGACTTTAGGAGCGGGTCATATGTTTATTATTTTCAAAGAATTGTTGCCTAATATTTTTGGTCAATTAATTGTTATGTCGATGTTTTCGATTCCTAATGCGATTTTCTATGAAGCATTCTTAGCTTTTGTTGGTTTAGGTATGCCTGCGCCAATTGCTTCTCTTGGAACATTGATTAATGAGGGGTATAAATCTATTTTAGTGTCACCGTATATGGTAATTATTCCTGTGGTGTTGCTTGCGATTTTGATGTTAAGTTTTAACTTATTAGCGGATGGGCTTAGAGATGCCTTTGATCCAAAGATGAAAGAAATGTAGGTGGTTAATATGAAGAGAAGAGTTCTAAAAATTCGTGATTTAAACATTTCTTTTAAAACTGAAAATGGCATCGTAGATGCGATTAGAGGTATTCGTTTAGATTTATTTGAAGGAGAAACTTTGGCAATTGTTGGTGAATCTGGTAGTGGTAAATCAGTGACGACTAAAGCGATTATGGGTATTTTAAGTGGTAATGGATTTATTAAAGATGGTGGTATTGAATTTAATTACGATAAAGAAAATAATGGAGTTTTTGTTACAGAGGATATCGTTAAGTTAAGTCCGAAAGAAATGGGTAAAAACATTTGTGGTCGCCGAATTGCTATGGTTTTTCAAGATCCGATGACTTCATTAAATCCAACGATGACTATTGGTAAACAAGTGATGGAAGCGATGATATATCATCACCATCTATCAAAACAAGAAGCTTATGATAAAACTTTAAATTTGTTGACAGAAGTAGGGATTACTGATCCAGAAAAAAGAATGAAAAACTATCCTCACCAATTAAGTGGCGGGATGAGACAAAGAATTGTTATTGCGATTGCTTTAAGTTGTGAACCGGAAGTATTGATTTGTGATGAACCAACAACGGCATTAGATGTGACAATTCAAGCTAAAATATTAGAGTTAATTAAAAAGATTCAATTAGAAAGAAACATTTCGGTTATTTACATTACCCATGATTTAGGGGTAGTAGCGAAAGTGGCAGATTATGTTGCGGTAATGTATGCCGGTAAGATTGTAGAAAAAGGAACGATTGATGAAATTTTCTATGACCCTCGCCATCCTTATACTTGGGGGTTGTTGAGCGCAATGCCGGATTTAGATACGGATGATGAACAATTGTATACTATTCCCGGCACTCCTCCTAACTTGATGCATCAAGTAGAAGGTGATGCTTTTGCACCCCGAAATTTATTTGCCTTAAATATCGATTATCGAATGGAACCGCCTTTGTTTAATGTAGGTGGTACACACCGAGTGGCTAGTTGGTTGTGTCATGAATTGGCGCCAAAAATTGAAATGCCAAAGTCTTTAGAAAAACGTTTAGAAAAAATGAAAAAGGAGGCGGGTATTAATGTCAACTAATGAACCGATTTTAGTAGTTAATGATTTAAAACAACATTTTAAAGTAAATCGTAAGTTTACTGTTAAAGCCGTCGATGGTATTTCATTTAAGATATATCCTGGGGAAACTTATGGTTTAGTTGGGGAATCAGGTAGTGGCAAGTCAACAACTGGACGTAGCATTATTCGTCTTTATGAACCAACGGCTGGAGAAATCATTTTTAATGGACAAAATATTTCTGGTAAAATGAGCAGTGCTAATATAAAGTTATTAAGGACGAAGATGCAGATGATTTTCCAAGATCCGATGGCTTGTTTAAACCCACGTAAGAAGGTTTTAGATATCATTGGTGAAGGTTTGGATATTCACCATATGTATAATACTAAAGAAGAAAGAGATGAAAAGGTATATTGTATTTTAGAGAAAGTAGGTTTAAGTAGAGAACATGCTTCACGTTTTCCACATCAGTTTTCTGGTGGTCAACGGCAAAGAATTGGAATTGCGCGCGCTTTGATTATGGATCCGGATTTAATTATTGCGGATGAAGCGATTTCGGCTTTGGATGTTTCAATTCAGGCGCAAGTTGTCAATTTAATGAAAGATATTCAAAAAGAAACGAATACGGCTTTTTTGTTTATTGCCCATGATTTGAGTATGGTTAAATATATTTCTGACCGTATTGGGGTATTACATTTAGGTTATTTAGTGGAAACGGGTACTACAAAAGAAATATTTGAAAATCCGATTCATCCTTATACGCGTTCTTTATTAAGTGCGATTCCTTCGCCAAATCCTCATATTGAAAAGGTTAAAAAATCTTTGAATTATGATCCATTGGAAGAAGGAGTTGATTATACTATTGGTGTTCAACATTTAGTGGAAGGAACTCATCAAGTTTTAGCTACAGATGAAGAGTACCAACGATGGTTAAAGGAAACTAAAAAATAGGTGTTTTATAATAACGAAGTGATATTCACTTCGTTATTATGTTGTTTATGTTTGATAGTTTGGGGTATTGGGATCGGTTATTGATTAATTTTCAAAAAAGACTTGAAATATATAAATATTTATATTATTATATCTAAGGTATTTATGAAAATAAATAGCGGAAAACGATAAAAAAAGTATTGACTATTGTTCAATAATTGTGCTAATATATATAAGCACAGCAAGAGTGGTTCCTTAGCCAAGTGGTAAGGCAATAGACTGCAACTCTGTGATCATCGGTTCAAATCCGATAGGAACCTCCATTATCGGGATGTGGCGAAATAGGTAGACGCAACGGACTTAAAATCCGTTGGTAGATAATACCGTGCCGGTTCGAGTCCGGCCATCCCGACCATTATTTAGCAACAAGCAGTCATGCTTTTTATTTTGTGAATACGCGCCCATAGCTCAATAGGATAGAGTGTTTGGCTACGAACCAAAAGGTTGTGGGTTCAATTCCTGCTGGGCGCGCCATTTAATTATTCGGGATGTAGCACAGCTTGGTAGTGCACTTGATTTGGGATCAAGGGGTCGCAGGTTCGAATCCTGTCATCCCGACCATTTAATTAAAAACATGGCGAGGTAGCTTAGTTGGCTAGAGCGTTCGGTTCATACCCGGAAGGTCGTGGGTTCGAGTCCCACCCTCGCTACCATTATTACTGTAGCTTAAGGACCCTTAGCTCAGTTGGTCAGAGCTACCGGCTCATAACCGGTTGGTCGTAGGTTCGAGTCCTACAGGGTCCACCATTTTACTAATTTAATCTTTGGAGGAATACCCAAGTGGTTGAAGGGTCCGGTCTTGAAAACCGGTAGGTCATGCAAGTGGCGCCTGGGTTCGAATCCCAGTTCCTCCGCCATTACATTTATTTATCGCGAGGTAGAGCAGTCTGGTAGCTCGTCGGGCTCATAACCCGAAGGTCATTGGTTCAAATCCTTTCCTCGCAACCAATGGTTCCGTAGCTCAGTCGGTAGAGCAGTGGACTGAAAATCCACGTGTCGCTGGTTCAATTCCGGCCGGAACCACCATTTGATAATTAAGCTCGCAAGAGCTTTTTTTCATATAAGGGGTTAAGGATATGAAAATACTAGTTAGTGCATGTTTAGTTGGGGTTAATTGTAAATATAATGGTGGTAATAATTATCATCCGTATTTAGTTGACTTTCTAAAGGATCATGAGTATATTACTGTTTGTCCAGAGTTGTTGTCAGGGATGGGGTGTCCGCGTAATTGTGTGGAACAAGTTAATGAGCGTTTTATTGATCAATTTGGTAATGATGTAAGTGATATATTTGTTAAAGGAGTTAATTTAGCTTTATCTAAATTAAAGGATGAAGACATTGATTTGGTTATTCTTCAGTCACGTAGTCCGACTTGTGGGGTTAATCAAAGATATGATGGTAGTTTTAGCGGTTCTTTAATTAATGAGTCGGGTTTGTTTGCTAAAAGACTGAAAGAATTGGGATATAAAGTTATTGATATTAAGGATTTTAAGGTCTTAGGAAACTAAGATCTTTTTTATTTGTGTAATTATATAATCTAATTATGAATATCAGTTAATATAATAATCAAAAAAATTAAATATTATACACGATTATTTTGTAAAAATCAACACTTTTACTTGTGAAATTATTGATTTTATCGTTTGGTTATATTAGAATAAAGGGGCAGACATACAAAAGGGGAGGTGTACATATGGGAAAAGCGATTATTGCGCTTGCTGGTAAAGGTGGAGTAGGTAAGACTTCAATTTGTGCGACGATTGTAAGACAACTTGTTAAACAGTATCCAGATAAAAGAATTTTAGCGATTGATGCTGATCCAGCGGTGGGACTTGCGACTGCTTTGAATGTGAAAGTAGAAAAAACTATTGATGACATTCGCAAGCAAATCGTTGAGGCTGGTGAAAAGAATGATGATAAGCGTCAAGTTAAAGAACTATTAGGTGAAGCTCGTTATTTATTGTTCGATGCGATGATAGAAGAAGAGGGTTTCACTTTTATTGCGGTAGGTCGTCCGGAAGCTAAAGGTTGTTATTGCGGTATTAATTCGTATTTAAAAGAAGTGATTAGCTTGCTTAGTCAAGAATTTGATTATGTGGTTATTGATGGCGAAGCAGGTATTGAACAGATTAATCGTCGTGTTATGGAGCAAGTAACACATTTAATTTTAGTTAGTGATCCAAGCAAAAAAGGAACTACTGTTATTCAAACGATTAAAAGAGTAGCGGATGATTTAGTGATGTATCAAGAAGTTGGAGCTATTATCAATCGTTTTAATGATGAGAGTCTGAAGGGTTTAATAAACACGGGTGGTATTAATGTTTTAAGTTATATTAGTGATGATGTTAACTTACAAATGTGTGATATCAAAGGAGAAAGTGTTTTAGATTTAACTGATAATAGTAATATTGTCAAGGGTGTAGAAGAGGCATTGATTAAACTTAACATAATATAGAAAGGGGATTTGTGTGAAAGATTTAAAACATATGATTTATTTTGAGAGTTTGTTAGAAGATGCGAATAATGATCTTGTGCGTGAAGCGCAAAGTAATGGTCGTTTAGCATTAGGATATACATGCTTTCATATGCCAGAAGTATTATTGAATGTTGACAATTGTTTTTCGGTTCGCTTAAGAGCGCCAAATACGGGGTCAATGGAAGTCGCAACTTATTACATGTGTAATAGTAGTTGTGAGTATAGCCGAGCTTTATTAGAAAGAGCGATGGAAGGGAATTATCATTTCCTAGATGCGATGTGTGGTGTCGATTTATGTGAAGCGATGAATCGTTGTATGGAAAACATGGAGGTTTTACAAATCCAAGATCCAAAGAAAGAAAAGTTCTTTTGGACTAATACCGATGTAGCTTATGACGATGATGAAAAGAGTGTCAAACATACGGTTGAACAAATTAAGAGAAAAGTTATGGATCAATTAGCGGATCGTTATGGTGTTGATGTTAGTGATAAGGCGATACGTAAAGCGGTTGACCAACATAATGAAGTTTGTCGGGTTTTGACAGAAATTGGGGAATTTCGTAAATTGGATAATCCGCCAATTACGGGTCATGAATTTCATATTTTAACTTTGGTTACTTATTGTTGTCCAAAGGATTTAATTATTGATAAATTAAGAGAAACTTTAGAAGAAATAAAAAATAGAGAAGTAGATAAGAAGAAACAACATCGCATTAGAGTAGTAGTAGTGGGTAGTGAAATTGATGACCCAGATTTAATTTCTTTAATTGAAGATAATGGGGCTTTAGTTGTGGCAGATCGTTTTTGTTATGGCAGTATCCCAGGACGTCAAGAGATTATTTTAAATGATGAAGAAGATGCATTGACACAAGTTTGTCGTCGTTATCTACAAGATACCGAGTGTCCGCGTCATTGCGCACCTAAACGGGTTAAGTATCGTCATGATCATGTGGATCAATTAGTGAAAGAATATCATGCGGATGGGGTTATTTACCAACAAATGAAGTTTTGTACTTATTGGTCATATGAAAGAACTTTAGCTTCGCATATTATGACTGAAGAATATCATATTCCGACTTTATCGATTGATAGACCATATCAAAGTCGAACTAGTGGTCAATTACGGACAAGGGTGCAAGCTTTTGTGGAAAATGTTGAAATTAAACAAATTAAAGCTAAACGTGAATTAAAGGAAAAGGAGGGGAAATAGATGAGTGAATATAAGCCAAAGAATTATAACTTAGGTAGTTTATATGATAATGATCATCGGGCGATGACTCATCGTGAATGGAAGGGTTTTAAAGACACGATGTATGATTTTGGTCGTTGGTTAAAATGTTATGGGTTTATTGCTTCTCAATTAGGGGGGCATCCGATTTTAGTTATTCGGGCCTTAAAGCGTTATCGTTGGTTCTTATCTTATTTGACGGCTGCCAATATGATTGACCGTCATACGATTGGTATGCGTGGTAAGGAGCTTCGCTATATTCATGAAGAATTTTTTGCTTTAGTGCATAATGCGACGATTAATTGTCGTAAAATATTGGTTCGTGATGAACATTTACGTCCAAATAGTAAGAAGGCGAAGGCGTTACGTGCTAATACTATCATGTTTGATGAAATGACTCCTAAGTCAATTATGTATGGTTTTCCGACTTTAGAGTGGTTAGATATTGCGATGGCGACGATTGGTATGCCTGGGGAAATAGATCAAATTGCGAATGTATATTATATTGATAAAATTGAAGAATATGGGATGCCAGCGGACGTTTGTCCATTACCGGCTGCGGAGTGTGGTGTTGCGGTAGTTGATGATTTTCCAATTGTTGGTTCATCTTTTATTACTAGTACGATGCCTTGTGATGGTAGTATTGGTCAAACAACTTTTATGGCTCGTTATTTGAAGGATTATCCAATTTTCCAAATAACTCCGCCTCAACGTTTTAATGAGGAAGAAGTACAAGAGTTTGCGGTTAAGAATTTACAAGAATGTATTGAGTTTATTGAAAAGAATTATAATGTGAAATGGGATTGGGATGCTTTTTGGGAAAATTCGAAAAAGTATAATGAATCTTGTCAAGCAATTATAGATAAATGGGATATTAATACGACTGATTATCCTCAAGTTTGTGGAGCGGCTTTATCTTTACCGCGAGAATTTGAATTCCAAGGTGCAGGTTGTATGGATGATTTCTTATATAAGACTCAACTTCGGACGACAGAAATGGCGAAAAAAGGCTATGAAGAAGATAAGAAAGCGGGTGTTAAACAATACCGTCATCGGGCGATAGTTTGGGCCTGCCCAGCGCATTATTATACTAACTTTACTTATTGGGCGGATTCTACTTGGGGTGTTAAGACGCTAGTGGATATGGAATGTATGCTTTCTTATCATATGTATCATATTGGTGATGAAAAACAAGCGATGATAGATGTGGCGAAGAGTTATGAAAAGATGATGATGAGGTCACATACTAATGGTGGTTATGTTAACTCTTTGGATGAGTGTTGGAAGATGTGTAAGAAGTTTAATGTGGATATCGTTATTATGTATGATCATGTTAGTTGTAAGAACGTGGGATGTTTACATGGATTATATGAAGATCAAGCTAGAGAACATGGTGTTCATTTAATTTGGGTACCACATGATTTAATGGATCCAAGAACGGTTTCTCGTAAAGCGATGCGTGATGCTTTCAATAAATATATGACTAACGTGTTCCGTGAGGAACCGATTGATCCTTCGTTTGTGGATTATGATGACCCAATTGCGTGGTAGAAAAGGGAGATATAAAAATGAAATATTATGGTGGATGTGACGTTGGCTCTACTTATACAAAATGTGTAGTGGTTGACGAAAGTGGTAAAATGGTGGCGAACAGCACTATTCGTAGTAAAATAAATGCGGCGCAAAGTGCTAGTGATGCTTTAAATCAAACTATTAGTCAAATTGGTTTAAAATCATTGAATGAATTAGCTTATTTAGTTGGAACGGGTTATGGAAGAAATAAGGTGCCTCAAGCACAAGAAAATATTTCGGAAATTTCTTGTCATGCGATGGGTGTTCATATGACTAATCCTAATGTTAAGGCAATTATTGATATTGGGGGACAAGATGTTAAGGGTATTGCGATTGATACAGATGGTACAGTTCAAACTTTCGCAATGAATGATAAATGTGCAGCTGGTACTGGTCGTTTCTTTGAAGCGATGGCTAATGCTTTTGAATGTACTTTAGAAGAATTTTCTAATTTGTCTTTGACAGCGAAAAATGTTATTCCGATTACGGCGCAATGTACTGTTTTTGCGGAATCAGAAGTAATTACTTTAGTTGGTGAAGGTAAACCTCGTGATGAAATTGCGGCAGGTATTCAACAAGCGGTAGCGAAAAGATGTTTTGTTATGGCGAAAAAAGCCGGAGCTAAAGATCAAATTACTTTAACTGGTGGTTGTGCTAAGAATACGGGTTTAAAAAGAGCAATTGAAAATGTTTTAAAGATTAAAGTTGTGGAATTAAACATTGATCCGCAATTAATGGGTGCTTTAGGGGCGGCTGAATATGCTCGTCAAAAAGGAATGGAGGTATAGTATATGCCTTGGTATTTAATCGTTTTAATTGTGATTGTTGTTTTGTTTGTTTTATTATTTGTTGTTTATATAACTAATGCGGATTTAAAGTTAGTAGAAAAAACGTATAATTCATTATTGAAATATCAAGAAAACAGAAAAGTCGATACTAAAATCTAATGGAATTGTTTGATCATTTTATTAGTGAGATTGGTCAACTTGTAGTTGATAGAAAAATCTATAGTGCTAGTGTTTCAAATTTTAAAGGACGTAAAGGTGAATTAATTTTAAATAAGGATGCGGCTTTTACTTTAGGTAGTATGGGTAAGCATAGTGCTAACTGTACGTTATTTACTAATCAAGATATTAAAGATGAAGTAATTGTTTATGGTGAAGATTTAAATGAAATTACTAGTGACAAATCTTTTGTTCGTATTGCCATAATTCAAACATCAAATATTGAAGAACATGGTGAACAAGCAGCTTATAACATTATGGAAAACATAAGTCTACGGAAGTATGATGTTTTTGTGGATGGTTATATGGTGCGAACATCAATGGATTTAAAGGAAGATGTTAGAGTTAGTAAAGATGCGATAAAAAAGGGTCTTAAATTTAAAGATGTTGGTAATGAATATATTGAAATATATAAACAAAATAAATATGTAAAGGGTTGTACGATTATTTTTATTACTAGTGATGACGCTAATTATCAAAGGTTAGAAGAAATTAGTTATAAGGCGGAACAAACTTATAAAGCATTAAATCATTTATTAAAAGATTTAAAGATGGATTGTCATGCCTGTGGTTGGAAGAGTGTTTGCGACGAAGTAGAAGGTATGAAAGAAATGCATAGTGCATTATTAAAGAAGGAGATATAATGGCCGAATTTAAAACAGATAAACAAATTCAAGATTTGTGTGATAGTTTTGGTGATTGGTTTAAGGATAAAAGAGCGAATTGTGCGCATAATGCAGCCCAAATGACTAACGATTTATATCCTTATACTTCTATTTTTTCACCAATTAGAATTAATCGGATGGTTGTGAAAAATCGGGTGGTAATGGCACCGATGGGTAATCTTATGATGTGTGAAGAACATGGTCGTCCAAATGAAAAAATGATTCAATACTTCCTCGCAAGAGCTAAAGGTGGGGTTGGATTAATTACTAGTGGTTTAGTACCAATTAGTGATGGTATTGATAATACGGTTCAAGAACCAAATAAGAAAGTGATGATGCCTAGAATCTCACCGGAAAGAACGTTGATGTCGGGGTGGCGTGATTTAGCACAAGGGTGTCATGCTTATGGTAGTCGTTTCTTTATTCAGTTTACACCGGGTTTAGG
>JBATBW010000082.1:0-4976 GCA_049662565.1 Erysipelotrichaceae bacterium
ATTATTGCCGGGATGACTGATACACCAGAACGTCGCAATGGCTTAGAATTCTCTAACCCATATTATGAATCAGATATGGTTATGTTAGTAAGAAAAGATTCAAAATATGCTACAGCTCAAGGTATTCAAGACTTTAGTGGTGCAAGAGTTGTTGGACAATTAAATACTTTCCATGATGCAATTATCGATCAAATCAACGGTGTTAACCACGTTACACCAATGAAAAACTTCCCATTAATGATCGTCGCAGTTGCGAAAAATGACGTAGATGGTATGGTATCAGAATTACCAGTAGCATTAAGTGCAGTAGCAACCAACTCAGAACTAACAATCGTTAAATTTGCACAAGACAAAGGATTTACAACTGGAAAAGATGCTACAGTATCAGTAGGCGTTAAAAAAGGAAATTTAGAATTAGTTAACCAAATCAACAAAGCGTTAGAATCAATTAGTAAGGAAGATCGTAACACTATAATGCAAGATGCATTAAAAAGATCTGAAGTTGAATAATGTTTAATATCCTTGCGAATATGCCCGATGATTTATTAGGCGGTGCATTATATATTGTAACAAAATACTGGCCATTATTATGGAACGGTGTTAAATACACCCTATTAATCGCTTTTGTTGGTACTTTAGTAGGATTAGTAATCGGTTTATTTATTGGTGGCATAAGAGCTATTAAGATCAGTGAAACCGACAAACCTCTAGTAAAGATTGGTAAAAAACTATTATATTTCATTACAAGTGTTTATATCGAAGTATTTAGAGGGACACCAATGATGGTTCAAGCTGCCTTTATCTACTATACTTTTAAACAAACATTTAATTGGACCGCTCTAGTAGCTGGTATGGTCGTTGTTTCAATCAATACCGGTGCATATATGGCTGAAATCATCAGAAGCGGTATACAATCGGTACCAAAAGGACAAAATGAAGCTGCTTTAGCACTAGGTATGAACAATATCAAGACAATGATGTTTATCATCCTACCACAAGCTATTAGAAACGCTTTCCCTTCTATCGGTAATGAATTTGTCGTAAATATCAAAGACTCATGTGTCTTAAACATTATCAGTGTTACCGAATTATTCTTCCAAACTTCATCAGTAGGTGGAACATTAATGCGGATTGAAGATGCTTATTTAGTCGCAGCGGTAATCTATTTTATCTTAACATTCACTACTACAAGAATTTTAGCGGTAATTGAAAAGAAATTAAATATGCCAGTTAGTAAGGGAGTAAGTTCACAAACTGTCCCTACTAACTTAAGTTAGGTGGTATAATAATGAATAATATAATTGAAATTAAAAATTTAAGTAAAAGTTTTGATCATTTAGAAGTCTTAAAAGATATTAACTTCACTTTAAAAGAACAAGAAGTAGTAACCCTAATTGGTAGTAGTGGAAGTGGTAAATCTACCCTACTACGTTGTATCAATTTATTAGAACAACCCGACGGAGGAGAAATTATTGTCAAAGGTCAAGACATTTTAAAAGAAAACTTTGACGTCTTCCATTATCGTAGTTCAGTTGGAATGGTATTTCAATCATTTAATCTCTTTGAACATTTAACTGTAATCGACAATTGTACAATTGCCCAAATTAAAGTCCTAAATCGTTCAAAACAAGAAGCAATTGAAAAAGCTGAATTCTACCTCAACAAAGTTGGAATGAGCGACTTTATCCACTCTAGTGCAACAAAACTAAGTGGCGGACAAAAACAACGAGTAGCGATAGCTCGCGCATTATGTATGAATCCCGATATCTTATTATTTGATGAACCAACCAGTGCTTTAGATCCGAAAATGGTCAACGAAGTACTAGCCGTAATCAAACAGCTAGCAAGCGAAGGATTAACAATGTTAATCGTAACTCATGAAATGAAATTCGCTAAAGAAGTAAGCGATAAAGTGGTTTTTATGGAAGATGGTGTCATTGTTGAACAAGGAACACCGGAACAAATATTCAACAACCCGCAAACACCACAACTAATTAGTTTCTTAGATCAATAAAAATATCCCTAGTCAATAACTAGGGATATTTTTATGCCTATTATAGTTGACACTATTCTACTAATAGTATACGATAATTATATAAATTTAGCTATTTGGGGGGATATATCATTATGATTGATATAACAAATACTATATTAATAATAAAGCTGAAAAACAGTTCAATTTTTTAAATTAAAGGAAATACAATATGAAAAAATTATCACTTATCTTTATACTATTTTTACTAGTGGGATGTACAAATAACACAAAAAAAGAAACAATTACCATGGGATCAGAGTGCAACTGTTCACCTTTTAACTGGACAACACTAGATAAGGCTTCAGAATCTATTTTAATAGATGGTGGAACTGCCGGTTATTGTGATGGTTATGATATCCAAATCGGTAAAATAATAGCCCAAGAATTAAATAAAGAATTAGTCGTAAAAAAAATTGAATGGGACGGATTAAGCATTGCGGTAAATAATGGCGAAATCGATATGATCATAGCTGGAATGACCGATACACCTGAACGACGCAATGGTCTAGATTTCTCTAATCCCTACTATGAATCAGATATGGTAATGGTCGTAAGAAAAGACTCTAAATATGTTAATTCAAAAAGTATTCAAGACTTTAATGGCGCTAACGTTGTCGGACAATTAAATACTTTCCATGATAAAATTATTGATCAAATAGAAGGTGTTAATCATGTTACACCAATGAAAAATATCCCTATAATGATTGTCGCAGTGGCAAAAAATGATGTCGATGCCCTAGTTACTGAATACCCAATTGCCGCTAGTGCTGTAAAAACTAATCCTGATCTAGCAATTGTTCAATTTGATCAAGGAAAAGGATTTACTACAGGCAGCAGTTCAACAGTTTCAGTAGGAATTAAAAAAGGAAATTTAGAACTAGTGGACAAAATCAATAAAATATTAGATAAAATAAACAAAGAACAACGAAATGAAATTATGAAAAATGCTTTAAGTAGAGCTAAAAACGAGTAAAAAGCCTAGTACATCAACTAGGCTTTTTTAAACTATTTTTGTTGAACAATCTTCTAAATTAATAACTTCATCAACAATAGGTAAATAAAACTCCGGATCATGACTAACCAAGATAATTGACCCTTTATACGCCTTTAAAGCCTCCTGCAACACTTCTTTCGCATCCACATCTAAATGGTTAGTGGGTTCATCTAATACGAGCACATTGGCTTCTCTATGCATAATAGCACATAAGCGAACTTTCGCATTTTCACCTCCCGATAATACTTTAACCATGCTTTCAATATGATCAGTAGTCAAACCAACCTGAGCTAACATCGCTCTAGCTTCACCATTATTACGGTCAGGATATAAATCCCAAATATATTTTAAAGTTGTTTTATTATCACTAATAACTTCTTGTTGGAAGAAACCAATATTCACAAACGGATCAACGATAACTTCCCCACTAAAAGGTTTTAAATAACCAATTAAAGTCTTCAACAAAGTAGTCTTACCTAAACCATTAACTCCTTTAATCGCAATCTTCTTATTTCTTTCAAACGAAATATTCAATGGCATAGTTAATGCACTATCATAACCAATCACTAAATCCTTACAATCAAACAACACCTTACCTGGAGTTCTTGCTTCATTAAACTTAAAAACCGGTCTAACTTTCTCTTTAGGACGACTAATCAAATCCATCTTATCTAACTTCTTTTGACGAGAACTCGCCATATTACGCGTGGCAACACGAGCCTTATTACGCGCAATAAAATCTTCCATATCACTTATCTCTTTTTGTTGTTTTTCATAAGCCTTTTCTTGTTGTCTACTCTTTAAATCAAACTGTTCTAAATAATAATTATAATCCCCTTTGTAACGGAATAAATTACCATCTTCTAAAGCATAAATAACATTCACAACTTCATTTAAAAAAGTTGTATCATGACTAACTAAAATAAAAGCATTTTCATAATTCTTCAAATAATTAGTCAACCAATAAATATGTTGTTCATCAAGATAATTAGTCGGCTCATCTAAAATTAAAATCATCGGATTTTCTAATAACAATTTAGTCAATAAAACCTTCGATCTTTGACCACCCGACAATTCATCAACTTTACAATCCAAACCAATACTAACTAAACCTAAACCACTCGCAACTTCCTTAATCTTAGTATCAATAGTGTAAAAACCAGCATGATCTAAAATATCACTAATCTCCCCAACTTCTTCTAACAAAGCATCCATATCTTCATTAGGGTCCGCCATTCTTTCATACATACTCAACATTTCTTTCTCTAAATCAAAAAAATGTTGAAAAGCCGTTTCTAATGTTTGTTGAATCGTAAAACCAGGAGTTAAAGCACTATGTTGATCCAAATAACCCGAAGTAATATGCTTGCACCACTCAATTTTACCATCATCCGGAGATAACTTCCCGGTAATAATATTCAAAAAAGTAGACTTACCTTCCCCATTAGCACCAACTAAACCAATATGTTCCCCATTTAATAACTTAAAACTCGCATTATCTAAAATTGTTCGTCCGCCAAAATCATGGCTGACATTCATAACATTCAATATACTCATATCCACCTCTTATAACTGCTAAATTATACTATAAAAAACCAACTAATTAAAGATAAAAACAAAAAAATAACTTCAAGCCATAAGCCTGAAGTTAAACTACAATAAATACAATGCAATAAATTTGTCAGCAGTTATTTATATACCGCATACTGTTAGCGGAGTACTTACGCATATATGATACCATATTATAATAATTTTGCAACCCCCTTTTTTAAACTTTTTATCTTAATCCTAATTGATTCGCAAAACCACGATTATAATAAATCATAAAGTTCATTATAAAGTCATCACTATACTTCTTTGGTAACCCTAGATATTCTCTTTCTTTCAATAACCATTGCCACTTATTTAATAGTGTATCAAAACAAATATTAAATTGAATACCATCAT
>JBATBW010000083.1:0-5252 GCA_049662565.1 Erysipelotrichaceae bacterium
GCCTTTACTAGTGTGTGTAGTTATTTTATTATCCACAAAGCGTTGTTTAAATACTACCTGATCTTTTTCTAAAAAGAAGCTAGCGATTTGATTTAAAGCTTCTAAATAACCACCACCATTATTTCTAAGATCAATTACAACTTTACTAATTTTATTGTTTTCAAAATTAGTTAAATGATCAAATACTTCTTTGGCCGTAGTTGAACCAAATGATTTAATATTTAAATAACCAACATTATCATAAATTGTACTATTAACCGTAAAATCAATTTTCTTACGAACAATATTAACTTGTTTTTCTTCTTGGTTACGAAGGTAAGTAATTATTACACTTGTCCCTTCCTTCCCTGTTACTAGAGCTTTGATCTCATCAGTTGTTTTATTTTTGATTTCTTGACCATCAACCTTAGTTATCATATCACCCATTTGTAATCCAGAATAAGCAGCAGGTGAGTTTAATAAAACATTAATGATTATTACTGACTCTTCAACTTTTCGATATTCAACACCAATCCCAACAAACGTATTTTCCATCGACGCATTAAATTGTGCCATTTGTTCTTTTGTAAAATACATAGTATGAGGATCAATTTTACTATTAACCATTCCATTAGTAGCATCTAACATTAAATCTTTTTTAGCTTCATCTTTAAATGCCCACTTTTCATTCATTATTTGTTTAATAGTATTAAATTTGCTCGTCTCGCTATTAGTTAAATCATATATCTTGCCACCTAAAAATAGTCCACTGACAAATAGGAATGCACAAAATACAATAATGATAATTTTTTTATTTCTTTTATCTTTACGAGTTTTAGCCTCATCTGGCCATTCGTATCTCTCTACTTTTATTTTTTCCATAAAACACCTCTATTACAATTTTACCATAAATGAAGAAAAAATGGCGAATTTAGTTCTATCCTAATATAAATAAAACCCAAAGTTGGATATACCACTTTTGGGTTTGTTTTCTAATAATACCGATTTGGATATTTAACGTGATAAATATCTTCAGGTCTTTCTTTACATGGCGGACTGTACCCTTTTACTGAACATCGATTACTTAGTCCTGTGGAATTACTTCTTCCTGTGCCCATACTGAGGTCACCAGTTCTTCTAAAGGTTTCAACTACGCTCTCTAGTGAAGTTTTTCCCATAAAGATTACTTCATGGTGAACGTGAGGTCCTGTTGAAGATCCACTTGATCCAATATAGCCAATAGTTTGTCCTTGAGAAACTATCTTTCCGGCATGAACAACATTACTTACACCGCTTTGTAAGTGCATATTATTTACAACATAAACATATTCGCCAACTTTAATTGCCAGTAAGACTTGGTTACCACCATAGCCTAATCCTGGATACCCACAGCTGTTACCATAACTTCCCCATGAAGGGCAACGGTCCGCAACATATAGAACAATTCCATTAGCGGGAGCCACTAATTTACTACCAAAGGTAGCAGCAAAGTCAGCACCGAAATGTATACCATCGCCTCCTGGGTAATACCATGTTCCAGCGGATACGACAAAGCCGTTTGATGCTTGTACAGGATATATCCATCCCGCTGATGGTACTACTGAATTTAAAGCTTCTGAGACATTCGCAAGAGCATTCTTTATCGCATCTAAATTACCCGCAATACTTGTTTGGGCATCGAATAGTTCCGCTTCTTTCTTTTGATACTCTTTAATAATTACTTGTGATTTCGCTTTTAATGTTTCAATATTGGCAAGATCTTTATTAATAATTTTTTTGTTTTCTTCCAACATTACTTGTTGATTTAGTAATTCATCTTTTAGTTTATCTAATTTTAAGATTTCATCTTCTAGTTCTTTGATTTGACGTTGGTCATAAGCCGTAATATCTTTAATGCCTTCTATTCGTCTAATTAAATCGGAAAACGATGTCGCCCCAAAAATGAAATCAATATAATAATTAGTTGAACTCATTCCTTGAGTTAATTCCATTCTCGCTTTAATTTTATTATTCTTTTCATTAATTTCGTTTTGTTTAAGATCAATATCCGTTTGTAATTTCACAATATTCCCTTCAACTGTTTTTATTGATTGGTTTAGGGCATTGATTTGACTTTCTAAACTAGCTATTTCTTTGTTGTAACCATCTAATACTGTTAGATAGTATTTTAAATTGGCTTGAATATCTTTGATATCGTGATTAATTTTATCTAATTCATCACGAATACCATCTGATTTGTTTTGTAAGTAGACTTGAAAGTCTTTACATACTTTTTTATCGCTATCGCTTAGTCCGCTAGTACTACATAATTTGATATATTTTTCTTCGTTATTTTTAAAATCATCCGTATTAGCACTTACAGTAATAACACTCATAAAGACTAAACTAAACGCTAATAAACATTTTAATATCTTCATCGTTTTAACCTCAAATGTTTGCTGACGCTGATAAATGAGCCAATAAATCCCACTAAAATACCTACACCCAATAATATTGCGGATAAGTAATAGATATAAGGCATCGCTGGCATCATTGTCAACAATTCAGTAAATAAATGTCCATGCATTAAATCATAGATATAATTATAACCAAAACCAATTATTAAGGTTGGCGGTATTGACCCAATAAGACCAATAACTGCTCCTTCAATTAAGAATGGTGATCGAACATATCCATTAGTTGCACCAATATAACGCATAATACCAATTTCATTTTCACGATTAGAAATAGTAACTTTAATCGTATTTGATATTAAGAATATCGCAAGGATGGATAAGATTGCGACAAAAATATATCCACCATCTCGAACTTTTCTTAATGTTTCCATTAAGGCTACCGTATTTAGGCCACCAAAGTTAACTTCATAAACTCCCGATATTTGACTAATAGTATTTGATATCGTATTAATATCACTATTTTCTTTTATATTGACAATAAAAGCATTCTTTAGTGGATTTTCCGGTCCACGATACATCTCAAATGCTTCACCATAAGAATCAATAAATTTATCTAACTCAATGTCTTTTGAAGAGAATGTCACTTCATTTACATTTTCGATTTTACTAATTTGTTCTTTTATTTGTTTAAAACCAACGTCTCCCACATCATCTCTTAATTTAACATGCACCTGAATAGATTGTTGTATATTAGTAGAGAAACTATCGATAGTACTTGAAGCTATCATAAATATTCCTACTAAAAATAAGGCAATCGCAACTGCTGTCATACTAGATAATGCCATGGCAAAGTGGCGAGTAATTCCATAAAATGCCTCTTTAAAATGATTCCCAATATTCCTAAACATTATAGTTATATCCTCCTGATTCAATGTCACTTACAATATGACCTTCTTCTAGACGAATAGTACGATGACGATAGGTTTCTACTAAAAACTGATCATGTGTTACTAAAACGATCGTCGTGTTTTCTTCTTTATTGATTTTTTCTAATAATTCAATGATATCTTTAGATTTTTCAGGATCTAAGTTACCTGTTGGTTCATCACAAATTAATAAATCGGGTTTATTGACAATAGCGCGAGCTATCGCTACTCTTTGTTGTTGTCCTCCGGATAATTGTCTAGGATAAGAACGAGTCTTATCATTTAGATCCACTAGGTCAATAACATTTTTAACCCGTTCCCTAATTTCTTTCTTTTTACCACCCATACATTCTAGAGCAAAAGAAATATTTTCAAATACCGTTTTATATTCTAATAAGCGATAGTTTTGGAAAACTACACCAATTTTTCGACGGTACTTTGGTACTTGTCGGTGTTTTAATTTCTCTACTGCAATATCACCAACTAAAACTTCGCCATCAGTAGGAATTTCTTCCGCATCTAATATTTTTGTCAGTGTGCTTTTTCCACAACCAGTTGGCCCAGTAATGTAAACAAATTCGCCTTTTTGAATATGTAAATCAATATTAAACAAGGCACATACACCATTTTTATAGGTTTTACTGATGTTTTTCATTTTAACCATAACTGTTCTCCTTATACTTTAAAATCAAATGAGAAGCCTTCTCCTTTTACTTCCGTAACATCACTTACGATGACAAAAGCTTCTTTATCGATTTGATCTATTATTTTAAAAATACTGTGATATTCATTTTTTTGTACTACACATAATATGACTTTTGCATTGTCATTAGTATAACCACCACGTGCCTCAATTATTGTAGTACCACGATTTAATTCAATTAACAATTTTTGATTTATTTCTTCATATTTTTTCGATATGATTTGTAAACTAATACTGTCACTTCCACCTAACATCAGTACTTTATTTAAAGTAATTGATGTAGCATAGACAGAAATTAGCCCAATTAATACCGCCTCAATACCATAAGAGAAGAACCCTAATAATACTGTACAAGCATCGACAACCATAACTAGTTTTGATACTGGTATGTGCGTATATTTATTTATAATCAATGGCGGAATATCCATACCACCAGTAGACCCATCGGCTCTAAAGACGATACCAATACCAACTCCTGCTAGTATCCCACTATATAAACTAGCAAGAAAAGGGTCGATATTTATCTCATAAGGGAACTGCATCAATATTGCCAGAAATATTGGATACAACATACTACTAATAACCGATTTGACAATAAACTGCTTCCCTAAAAAGATGGCTCCTAATATAAATAATGAAATGATTAAAAAATTGATAATTATATCACTTGGGATATTAATTAATTTACCCACGGCAACTGCTACCCCAGCTACTCCACCTGATAAAATATTGAAAGGCAGAATAAAATAACGAACGGCTAATACTAAAATAAAAGTACCTATTGAAACTGATATTACATCTTTTAAAATATTCTTAACTTTCATTTTTTCACCCGCCTAATTATATCATATTATATGGTAATCGAATTTTTTAAATTATGATAAATGAAATTATCTAAATTGCCATCCATCACATTTTCGACGTTACTTTCTTCATAATTTGTCCGATGATCTTTTACTAATGTATAAGGACAAAATATGTAACTTCTGATTTGGGAACCCCATTCATTAGCTTTTACTTCCCCCTTAATATTTGCCAGTTTTGCCTGTTGTTCTTCAATTTGTTTTTGGTATAGATATGACTTAATCATATTCATACAGCTTTCACGATTTTCAATTTGACTTCTTTGGTTTTGACACTTTGAGACAAAACCGGTTGGCAAATAAGTTATACGCACTGCCGAATCCGTTTTGTTGATGTGTTGCCCACCAGCCCCACTTGCTCGCATTGTTTCTACTAATAGATCCT
>JBATBW010000084.1:0-8984 GCA_049662565.1 Erysipelotrichaceae bacterium
ATAGGTCTTCTAATTTTATGCTTTTAGCTAAATCGGCTTCAAATTGTTCGATATAGCCATGGTAGACCATTAAGTCTAATACTTCGTTTCTTCTTTTTGTTGCATTGTCTAAGTTCCAATAAGGATTATAATAATTTGGTAAGTTTATTGTACCCGCAAGGAAAGCGGATTCACTCAAAGTTAATTGATCGATATTCTTGCCAAAGAAATATTCGGCCGCTTTTTGTGGGCCACGGGTTTTTGCTCCATAGTTGTTTTGGTTGACATAATATTCAAATATTTGTTTTTTTGGTAATTTTAAATCAGTTTGAATGGCAAGGGTAATTTGTTGTAATTTATATCCGATACCACCATATTTATCACTTTCCCCGGGTGGGAAATATGTGTTCTTAATTAGTTGCATAGTGAATGTTGAACCACCTTGAGAAAAATCTTTTGATTTTAGATTTACCAATGCCGCTTTTGTAAAGCGGGGGAGGTCAAAACCAATATGGGTAAAAAATCGTGAATCTTCAATTGATAAATAGGCATCAATTAATGATTCGGGTATTTGATTGTATTCGACATTTCTTCTTAATACTTCGCCAACGTCCATTAATTTTTCGCCGTTTTTGTCGTAGATAACGGATGATTGACTACTTTTGAATAAGTTGGTGTTTAGCTTTGGGGTTTCTCGGACAGTTTCAACTACATAACTAATTAACATTCCTCCAACTACGATAGATATTGATAAAGTAAACATGGTAAGTAGGGTGATTATTCCTCTTGTCCAGCGTATTTTTTGATGATTTTCTTTCATTTTTTGTTCATTTCCCCCTTCTGATTATCATATTATTATATAAAAATATAATTTATCTTTATTATTGTACTACATTTTTAGGTGGTAAACAATATTTGATGGTTATTGATATTTGTCGTTTGTAAAATAAACATTATATTTGTTCCTTTTTAAGGTATAATATTTATATGTGAGGTAGCTTTTATGAATAAATTTTTGCCAGTTACTAAAGAAGAAATGTTAAATTTGGGTTGGGAACAACCGGATTTTGTTTATATTAGTGGTGATGCTTATGTTGATCATCCGTCGTTTGGTGCGGCTATTATAACTCGGGTGTTAGAAAGTCATGGTTATAAAGTTTGTATGTTAAGTCAACCTAATTGGAAAGATAAAAATGATTTTATGCGTTTTGGTCAACCACGATTAGGTTTTTTGATTTCTAGTGGTAATATTGATTCGATGGTGAATCATTATACGGTAGCAAAAAAAAGAAGGAATAAAGATAGTTATACACCTAATGGTGAAATTGGTAAAAGGCCAGATCGTGCGGTTATTGTTTATAGTCAGATGGCTCGTCAAGCTTATCCTGATACCAATATTATTATTGGTGGTATTGAAGCTAGTTTGAGAAGATTGTCCCATTATGATTATTGGGATGATAAAGTAAGAAAGTCGATTATTATTGATGCCAATGCTGATCTATTACTGTATGGTATGGGCGAAAATAGCGTCATTGAAGTAGCAGATGCCTTAGATAGTGGTATGGATATTAAGGATTTAACTTATTTAGATGGTACGGTTTTTAAAACAAAGAATATTAATTTAGCTTTTGAACCAATTATCTTACCTGCATATGAAGAAGTCATTAAGGACAAGAAGGTTTATTGTGAGAGTTTTATGCATCAGTATACTAATACTGATCATTATAATGCGAAAACTTTAGTTGAACCATATCAAGGGTGGTATGTAGTCCAAAACAAACCTAATCGGCCTTTAACTCAACAAGAGTTTGATGATGCCTATGCTTTGCCTTATCAAAGAACTTATCATCCAATGTATTTAAAGATTGGCCATGTACCGGCAATAGATGAAGTGAAATTTTCTTTAATTAGTAATCGAGGCTGTTTTGGTGCTTGTAATTTTTGTGCATTGACTTTCCATCAAGGAAGAGTAATTCAAGCAAGAAGTCATGAAAGTATTATTGGTGAAGCTAAAAAAATGATAGAAGAACCGGATTTTAAGGGTTATATCCATGATGTTGGAGGACCAACAGCGAATTTTAGGGATACTGCCTGTGATAAACAAAAAGAACATGGTGCTTGTGTAAATAAACAATGTTTATGGCCTAAACCTTGTCAAAATTTGAAGGTTAATCATGAAGATTATTTGAAGTTACTTCAAGAATTAAGAGAATTACCAAATGTAAAAAAAGTGTTTGTTCGTAGTGGTATTCGTTATGATTATTTAATGTATGATAAAAATGATCAGTTTTTTCGAGAATTAGTATTAAATCATATTAGTGGTCAATTAAAAGTAGCACCGGAACATATTAGTAATAAAGTATTAGATAAAATGGGTAAACCCGGTAATGGGTTATATCAAAAATTTGTCGATAAATATGAAAAACTTAATGAAGAATATCATAAAAATCAGTTTTTAGTGCCATATTTAATGAGTTCCCATCCGGGAAGTGATTTAAATGCCGCTATTGAATTAGCTTTATATTTAAAGAAGATTAATCATCAACCTGAACAAGTCCAAGATTTTTATCCAACACCTGGCACTTTGTCGACCGCGATGTATTATACACAAATGGATCCAAGAGATAATAGTTATGTTTATGTGCCAATAACACCGCATGAAAAGGCGATGCAAAGGGCATTGATGCAATATCGTAATCCATATAATTATGATTTAGTTCATGAAGCTTTAGTGGCTGCTAAACGATTAGATTTAATTGGTGAAGGCCCTAATTGCTTAATTAGTAGTAAAAAGCCAATGAAATATCAGGGGAAAAGAAAATGAGTTATATTCAGTTTTTAAGACAACACATCGGCCACCAAACAATTATTATGCCTTGTGCCTGTGCATTGATTGTGAATGAAAAAAAAGAATTATTACTACAAAAAAGAGTTGATGATGGTTGTTGGAGTTATCATGGGGGATCAATTGAAGTTGATGAAAGTGTCGAACAAGCTTTGAAAAGAGAAGTAAAAGAAGAATTGAATATTGATATTGAACAATATCAGTTATTTAATATATACTCAGGTCAACAATTTCATCATATTTATCCAAATGGCGATAATGTTTCACCAATTGATATTGTTTATCTTTGTACTAAGTATAATGGGGATATTAAATTACAAGTCGAAGAAGTTAGTGAGATTGGTTGGTTCAATGAAAACAATTTGCCACAAAATATTTCTAAGGGAGTAGTTCCTGTTATCAATGATTATTTTAGGTGGGTAAAAAATGGTAATAACAAGTGAACGTTTAATGTTGCGTAATTTTTGTAAAAATGATTTAAGTGATCTTCATGATTTTTGTCGACAAGAAAAAGTTATGAGTAAATTAGGAATGCCTACTCATCATTTTTTTCATCAAAGTGATGCGTTATTGAAAGAATGGATTACTGACAATAGTCGGTTTGCGATTGTCTTAAATGATAAAGTTATTGGTTATATTGCAATTTATCCTTATGATGAGGATGATGATAGTAGTGTAGAGTTAGCATTTGGCATTAGTGAAGAATATCAAAATAAGGGATATATGTTTGAAACCATTAGTGTCATAATTGAATTTGTTTTTTCTTTAAAACATATTAAACGGATATATGCCGATGTGATGGTTGGAAACTATAATTGTGAGAAGTTGTTAATTAAATTAGGTTTTCATTTTGGTGATCAATTTAATTATTTTTTGCCTTTAATGAATAAAGAATATTTATTAAATGAATATTATATAGAAAAATAGGAATTTAGTTTTTTTAATTTTATAAGATAGAGAGAGTAATTGGTAAATACATGAGTAATTATTATGATGAAATTTTATTAGAAATTAATGAATTGATCGACCAAGGGAAAATCAATCAAGCTTTAAGGAAAATTGAAAATGAATTAGATATGCCTTATATTCCAGTAGAATTAGAGGAACAGTTGAACGATTTATATCGACAATATTTTGTAGGTGGTGAAACTTCTTCTTTAATAGTGGATAGTGAACAATTAATTAAGTTGTTTAATGGTAGTTTTGAGGATAATGCTTTAGCTATTGAAAGTTTAAAGAAGTTAAATCTTCGGGACTATTTAAGCATTATAGTTGATTATTTGTTTAATCCTAAGTATATTGAGATTAGTTCAATAATGATTGAATTATTAATTAATCAAAATATTGATCAACAGTTTGTTTATCATCGTTTGGATAAGACATTTGTTTTTAATCCTATTGAATTAAAAAGTGTAATTGAGAATGAGACTTTTGTTGCATTGTATACGACAATAAATGATTTGTTGGTGGGTGATAATGTTTCTTTGGCTAATATTTGCTTAGATTTAGCGATTAAAGAAGCCTATTTTAATTTACCTGAAGGTTTAGTTTTAGGATTATATGACAGTTATCTATATCAGATTTTGGAAAAAGGTTTTAATTTGTTGAACATTAGTGAAGAATTTGACTCTTTTTGTCGAAATCACAATATTTTAGTGAAAAAAGATGAAAAGTTATTGGTTACATTGTTGGAAAATATTTGTTAATTTGTTATAATATTATAGTGTATTGTTTAGGAGGAAAATATTAAATGAAATCAAATTATACAGCATTAGAAAATTCTACTGGTAAATTAGAAATTATCGTAGATGGTGAAAAATGGCAAAAAGCGTTAAATAAAGCTTTTGACAAAGTAAGTAAAGATGTTAAGGTTGAAGGTTTTAGACCTGGTAAAGCACCTAAAAAATTAATTGAAAAGAATGTTAATGAACAATATGTTTTACAAGAAGCTGTAGATAGGGTAGCTGGTGAAGCATTATTTGAAACTTTAAAAGAATTAAATTTAGATATCGTAACTCGTCCAACTTTAGATATTAAAGCTTTATCTAAAGAAGCAGTTACATTAGAATTTGGTTTAGTATTATATCCTGAAGTTACTTTAGGTCAATATAAAGGTTTAGATATTCATAAAGAACTAGTTTTAGTTAATGATGAAGAAATCGAAGCAGAAATCAATCAAATCGCTAAACGTAATGCATCTTTAGAAGTTAAAGAAGATGGTGAAGTTGTTAATGGTGATACTGCGGTTATTAACTTTGAAGGATTTGTGGATGGAGTGGCATTTGAAGGTGGTAAAGGAGATAATTATCCTTTAGTAATCGGAAGTAATACATTCATTCCTGGTTTTGAAGAACAATTAATTGGTTTAAAAGTTGATGAAGAAAAAGATGTTGTTGTAACTTTCCCTGAAGGTTATTCAAATGACTTACAAAATAAAGAAGCAACATTTAAATGTAAAGTTTTAGAAATTAAAACGGAAGTGTTACCAGAAATTAATGATGAACTTGCAAAAGAAAGTGGCATCAAAGATGTTGAAACTTTAGATCAATTAAAAGAAGCAATTAAAGCTAATATTACTGTGAAAAAAGAAAAAGAAGCTGCAAGCAAATTTGAAAGTGATTTATTAGAAGCAATCATTAAAGATGCTAAAATGGACATTCCAAGTGCAATGATTGATAGTGAAAAAGAATATTTATATCAAGACTTCACTAATCGTTTAAGCCAACAAGGATTAAATGAAGAATTATATTTCCAATTTACACAATCTAATAAAGAACAAGTTATGGAACAATTTGCTGCTGAAGCAAAAAATAATACGCAAGTTCGTTTAGTATTAGATGCAATTGTTAAAGCGGAAAATATGACTGCTAGCGAAGAAGATCTTGCTGCTAAATATGACGAATTAGCTAAAAATTACAATATGGATGTTAATGAAATTAAAGAAAAAATTGATACTAACAATTTAAGTGCGCAAATTTGTTTGTCAAAAGCTTTAGATTTAATATCTAACAGTGTTAAATAATTAACGGGCGCTTAGGCGTCCTTTGTTTTAGAAAGAGAGAAGGTGTACTATGGAAGATAAATTTACAAATATCCCTTTAATTCCAACGCGAGGGGTTATAATTTTTCCTTTTCATCAACTAACAATTGATGTTGGTCGTGACAAATCAATTAATGCAGTTAATTTTGCTATTGATAATGATAGCTATTTATTTGTTACTACCCAAAAGAATATTATGATTGAAGAACCAATTATTGATGATTTATATAATGTGGGAACAATCTGTCGTATTATTGATCATAAGCGTTATAACGGTTATATGAAAGTTACTTTCAAGGCTTTAGCAAGAGCTAAAATGATTAAAAATATTTCCGATGAAGATATGTTCATGGTTGATGCTCAAGTAATGGAAGATATTAATGGTAATAATAAGGAAGAACTAGCATTAATCCGAAAGATTAGTGAAGAATTAGAACATATTATTAGTGCAGGATCAGTTTTCCCCAAAGAAATCATTTTAAAGATGTCTAAAGGGGTAAATGCGATTGAATTATGTGACTCATATGCTCAATATTTCCCGCTAAAAGTTGAAGAAAAACAAACGATTTTGGAAGCTCAAAATGTTAACCAACGTTTATTGGCAGTTATTGAAACATTAGAAGTGCAAAAAATCTATGATGAAATTGATCAAAAGATTAATTCGGATGTTACAAAGAAAATTGATGAAAATCAAAAAGAATATTATTTAAGAGAAAAGTTAAGAGCTATTAAAGAAGAATTAGGTGATGTAACGGACAAGAATGAAGATTCATCTTCATTAAAACAACAAGTGCAAAAAGACCCTTATCCTCAATATATTAAAGAACGTCTTTTTGATGAAATTAATAAGTTTGAATCTTTACCAACGAGTAGTGGTGAAAGCGGTGTAGTAAGAAACTATATCGATTGGTTGATGGCATTGCCTTGGTGGCAAAAAACTCAAGATAATGAAGATATTAATGAAACAAGTTCGATATTGGATGCTGATCATTATGGTTTAACGAAAGTTAAAGAAAGAATTTTAGAATTCTTAGCGGTAAAACAATATACTAAGGGTAAAAACAATAGTACAATTATTTGCTTAGTTGGTCCTCCAGGTGTAGGTAAAACATCATTAGGTAAATCAATTGCCCGAAGTTTAAATCGGGAATTTGTTAAAATCTCATTAGGCGGTGTAAAAGATGAAAGCGAAATTCGTGGGCATCGTAAAACTTACTTAGGATCAATGCCGGGTAAAATTATTCAAGCATTGAAGAAAGCTAAGGTTACTAATCCCGTATTCTTAATTGATGAAATTGATAAGATGGGTAATGATTATAAAGGGGATCCGGCAAGTGCGATGTTAGAAGTGCTAGATCCAGCTCAAAACAATCAATTTGTTGATCATTTCATTGAAGAACCATATGATTTGAGCAATGTCTTGTTTGTTGCTACTGCTAACTATTTGGAAAATATTCCTCATGCTTTACGCGATCGTTTAGAAATTATTAATATTTCTAGTTATACTCAAGAAGAAAAGTTAAATATTGCGAAAGAACATTTAGTCCCTAAACAATTAGAAGCTAATGGTCTAAAAGCTAGTCAAGTGAAATTTGATGATAATGTTTTAAATTATGTTATTGAATATTACACGAAAGAAGCTGGTGTACGTCAATTGGAACGTTTGATTGGTTCAATTTGTCGTAAAGCAGTACTAGGCATTTTAAAACAAGAATTTAAGAGTGTTAAGGTTACTAAAAAATTAGTTAATCAATACTTAGGACCAGAAATATTTGATGTTTCACAAAAAGAAAAGAAAGACCAAGTAGGAGTTGTAACTGGATTAGCATACACGCAATATGGTGGTGATATTTTACCGATTGAAGTTACATACTTTAAAGGAAAAGGTAACTTAATTGTGACTGGTCAACTTGGCGATGTTATGAAAGAATCGACAACTATTGCCTATGGCTATATTAAAGCTAATAGCGATAAGTTAAGTATTGACCCTAAGTTTTTTGAAGAACATGATATCCAAATTCATGTGCCTGAAGGTGCTGTTCCTAAAGATGGTCCAAGTGCGGGTATTACTATTACGACAGCCTTAATTAGTGCTATTACTAATAAAAAGGTTAGTTCAAGTGTCGCTATGACAGGTGAAGTAACTTTACGTGGTAATGTATTACCGATTGGCGGATTAAAAGAAAAGTCTTTGGCAGCTTATCGTAGCGGAATTACTAAGATCTTGATTCCAAAGAATAACCAAAAAGATTTGGCCGATATACCACAAATCGTTAAAGACAATGTTAATTTTGTTTGTGTAGAACATATGAACGAAGTAGTTAATGAGGCTATTTTGTGATCAATCTAAAAAATAGCGAATTAATTATTTCGGCCGCTAGTGAAAAACAATTTCCTGAAACTGATTGTTTTGAAATTGTCATGTGCGGACGTAGTAATGTCGGAAAGAGTAGTGTAATTAACGCCATTACTAATCATAAAAAATTAGCTTATGTTGGTAACACACCTGGTAAAACAAGATTATTAAATTTTTATAATATTGATAATCAAATTACTCTAGTTGATGCACCAGGTTATGGTTATGCGAAACGTAGTGCGAAAGAACTACGAGCTTATGAAAAATTAATGAGTGATTATTTTGAATTACGTCCTAATTTGAAATTGGCTTTATTAATTATTGATATTCGTCATCGACCAACGGTTTTAGACAAAGAAATGTTAGAGTTTCTTGCGCAAAAAGAATTGCCGATTATCGTTGTAGCAAATAAAAGTGATAAATTGAGTAATAACCAAAAGACTAATGCGATCAAAGCCATTTGTGAAGAGTTAGAAATTGATAAAGATCAATTATTAGTGATGAGTGCTTATCATCAAAGTAATAGTTCACAATTATTAAAAGAAATATTAGAGATATCACAGGAGTGATATCTTTTTTATGTTATGACAATTATTAATTATAAAGCGATTACATCATATATATTAATGACTTTGTGAAATATATTGTATAATTATATATAGTAATATTTAATAATTTAATATATAATAGTAAGAGAAAAAAGAGGAGGAAATATGAATACAAAATACGTATATTCATTTGTTGAAGGTGATGGCTCAATGCGT
>JBATBW010000085.1:0-7885 GCA_049662565.1 Erysipelotrichaceae bacterium
CTACTATATATTTTCCCTCTGAATCTATTTCATTTTCATGAGCTTTCCCATTTCTATAATTTGCAACCTCCAGTAACTTACGCTGTTCCCAAGGGTCGGTGAATCCTTTGAATCTTATTGTGGGTATTTTTGATGTTTTTTCGCTCATTTCATTCTCCCTTCTTTATTTCGTCTGCTAGAGCATATAAAGCAGTGCGGAATTCTATTCGATATCTTACCCAAGATAATTGGGATATTTCTTTCGCAGCATATTCCTTGTAGTATGCCCTTGCTTCATTCATTATGTTTGTTAATTCATTTTGCTTATCCAGATCTTCCTGTCCCTGATGGTGTTTGCTAATTAGTGCATCTAGATTTTCTAGTTCAACACTATTGACCAATCCCCATTTTCGAATAAATTCGTTTAACAACTTAGTATTTGTATTTTTTTGATCTTTATCCATTGCTCGATTCATTAATTCAATATCGTCTTTTACTGGATAATTATCGAATTTGAAGCTACCATCGAAAACTCTTTTAACGAAGTTTCGAATTTTATTTTTTTCTTTCTCGTTATCAGATTTTGCAATTTCAGCTAAAATATCTTCTTTTGTTTTTTGTGCACACGATATGTCATTGTCATGAATTTGATTAGCCATTTGAGCTATCAGTGTAATCAAATAGTCGTAGTTTATAATAACATCATGAATGTGAATCATTGAAAGATTAACTTGAGATATATCAATATTTTCTCGCCTTGCAATTCTTTCTTTTAGTTCTCCTGCTAGTACAGTAGTTAAAATCACTTCCTCATCTTCTGTTATACCAATACGTTGATAAAAGTCTTCAGGATTATCATATGCAGAAACAGGATTTTTATCATCATCTGTAGTGTATTGTTTTAATTGACTAAGCAAACGATTATATTCCTTTAACTTTTCCATAACTTCTTCCTGTCCTTTTTCGCTGTCTGGAAGTTTAATAAAGTTATCTGTAAGTTTCGATAATTTTTCTACCACATTTTTTAAGTCGTTTTGTACTGCACTAAAAGACTTAGAAATAATACCTGAATTTTCGTTATCCCCCTTAATGATATCTAGAACTAGCACTTGTTGTTCATCTGCTGAGCTACGATTAGAATAAATATAAAATGCTTCATTCATTGCGATTTCATTTTGCTTAGGCCATCGATAATTTATAACGTTTCCCCATGGTTTATCAACTAAATCATGAATTCTATTAGTCCGGGAATACGCTTGAATAGCACTTGCTCCTCTTAAAGTGCGGTCAACATATAGTGTATTTAATTCTGGGGCATCAAATCCTGTTAAAAACTGATCTACCACTATTACTAAATCGAGGTACTTTCCGTCATCCGCTGTTTTATTTAATCTTCTCGCTAAATCTTCGGTATAACTTTTTACTGTCGTCATATCATAATTAGTTCCAAATAATTTGTTATAATCTATAATTGCCTTGTGAAGATTATCATTATTTTTCAATTGATGTATATCATTTGTTGTATCCACAGAAAAACTTATCGCAACTTTTAATTTGTCGGCATCTGCTTTTTTCTCATTTACTTCAGCAAACTGATTAAAATATTCCATAGCTCGTGGTGTTGAAGGCTTATTTCCTCCAACATGAACTGTAAATATTGCATTGTATTTCCTATTATTCGAACGTTTTTTCCAATTTTCAAAAATATCATTCACTACTAATTCAACATGTTCCGGACTTGAATCATATACACTTGCCTTGATATTATCATCGATATCATCTTCAGTAGGGTTTATTGGTGCTGCAATTGTTTCTTTGAATTCTACATTAAATCCAAGCACATTTCTATCTGCGATGGCTTCTTTAATAGTGTACGCATGTAAATTATCTCCAAAGATTTCACGTGTTTCTGGAAATCTTGGTGTTCCGGTATAACCAACCCATCCACAATTAGGAATAGCCTTTCGAATACTTTGAAGCATACCTACATTATCAGATCCATCTCCTGTAGAACGATGAGCTTCATCAACAATAAATATTATATTTTGTTTTAAAGGTTTAAAACTTGCTCTAGATACATATCTCGACAATTTTTGAATACTTGTAACAATAATATTTTTATCACTCTTTTTCGTTAGTTTATCATGTAAATCAGATACATTTGCCGTATCACTAACTATGCCGCTTTTCCCTTCGAACCCTGCTACAGGATCATATGCTCGATATGCATCTGCTGTTTGATTTGTTAGAGCAATGCGGTCTACCAAGAATACAACTTTATCGACATTTGGCAGCTTACTAGCCAACCAAGCTGCTTTAAAACTTGTTATTGTTTTTCCACTTCCTGTTGTGTGCCATATATAACCTAACTTCCCATCATCATATTTAAAATCATAATTTTTAATTTTGTTAATAAGAGATTTAGTGGCATGCACTTGGTAAGGTCTCATAACTTTAATGCACTCTTTATTCTTCGTTCCATCCAAAATCATATAACGTGTAGCCATATCATGAGCCATAGGAATAGAAAGCACTTGATCAGCGAATGTTTTCCACGATCTAACCGGTTTTGCATCTTCCTCATTTTGCCAATTAAATGCAAATGCACGATTAAAATTATCAATATCAGTGTTAGCCATATAACGAATATCATATGGTGTCATTGCAATTAATATTTGCACAGTAGAATATATACCACTGTATTGTTTTTCCGCAATGTATTGCTCCATTTGGTTTAAAGATTCTGTTGTTGTATGTAATGCTTTCTTTAATTCAATTTGTATTATTGGCAATCCATTTATTAAAAGTGTCACATCAAATCTACGATCTAACTTTCCGTCTACTATTTTAGGACGTTGAATTTGATTAACAATTTGATACACTGTATTACCGCCACCAACTTGAGCTTGATCAAACACCGTTAAAAATACATGTTTTCCATTATCTAAATTAATCTCAATCTCGGAAACGCCGTTTACCCCATAAAGAAACTGACCTGCTTGGTAAGGCGAATCAATCTCTGAAATTATTTTTTTAACCTGATTAAATTCTGTTGATGTAAGTGGTTCATCTAATCTTGCACGGTTATTTTGTTCTAATATTTTTTTGAAATTTTTCCACAACTGTTGGGTTGTTTTAATTTCTTTCGAATATTCCCACTGTTTTACCCCGCCAATATTTTCAAGGTAATTAATTACTTCCATTTCAAAAGCCAATTCTGCTACACTCTTATAGTTACTCACACTATCACCTCTCTTTTAAATTTTCTTCAAGAACCGCAATTGCTAATTTATCTGTCAGTTCCGAGTATTTTTGTAACTTATTTTGCAATATCAACATTTTATGATACGCCTTACCAATCTTGTGTTGCTCGTTAATTGGAATAATTGGGAACGCTAAATCATTTAATGATTTTATTGGGATTCTCATGGTAAGACCAGTTCCTTGCAATTCTTTTTCTTTTTGTCTTGCAATGCTTGAATTAGAATTAAATAAGTATATAAAATACATTTTATCTAAAGTTTTATTTTTAAAAATGACTTTAGTAAAATTCAATGATAGAACTTTTCCTATATTGCTATCCCCAACAATAGTAGCTTTTTGTAAAGAATTACTAATTATTACATCTCCTACCTTCAAACAAATATCTTCTTCTACATTTGTTTGTTTCATTTTATCCTTTAATCCTTCTTCATATTTGCAATCTGTTTCAAAAGACGACTTATCATAATAATCTATCATTTTATCTCCAAATTGCTTATCAGCACGAGTTGGATTAATCCCCGGAAGAAATTCGACATATTTACTAATTTTTTCCATTTTCATACTAACACCACCTTTCTTTTGATTTTTTGTAATATTTAAATATTTCTTACAACTATATATTATTACTATTCGATTGTTTTGTCAATACCTAAAATGTAATAACTTGATATTTCAAAAAAATGTTTTAATTTGAAATAAAAAAGCAAGAAAAACACTCTCTTGCTTCTAATTATTATTCTTCTCCCGTCCAACAATAAGTGCATAAATCACACTTTGGTAAACCAATCGATTCTACCAACTCATCTACACGAACAAAATCTAAAGATGTAACCTTCAAACGTTTACACATTTCATCAACCATCGCTTGGTATTTACTGCTATTAGGATTTGCATATTCTTTTAAACTATCCAAATCGATACTATTAGAATTCTCTAATTTCGCAATAACCTTTCGGGTGATCAATTCCATTTCCGAACTCGAACGACTAAAATTTAAATATTTACAACCAAAGATTAATGGTGGACAAGCCGGACGTACATGTACCTCTTTTGCCCCCGAATTATATAAGAAATCTGTCGTATCTTTCAACTGCGTACCACGTACAATCGAATCATCAATCAACAACAGCTTCTTATCATCAATTAATTCCGTAATTGGAATCAATTTCATCTTCGCAATTAAACTACGATCAATTTGACTACTAGGCATAAAAGATCTTGGCCAAGTAGGCGTATACTTTATAAAAGGTCTACCATATGGTAAATGCGCCTCGTTAGCGTAACCAATCGCATGAGCAATACCCGAATCAGGAACCCCAGCCACCAAATCAATATCTGTTCTATCCCTCTTCGCTAACATCTTACCACAATTATTACGCATAATTTCGACATTCTTACCTTCATACTCACTACTAGGATAACCATAGTAAACCCACAAGAATGAACACATCTTCATTTTTTTATTTGGACCTTGAAGTTCTTCAATTCCGTTATTTCTCATTTTAACAATTTCGCCTGGTCCTAAATCCTTAAGATGTTTATACCCTAAATTTAAGAAAGCTGACGATTCAAAAGTAACACAACAAGCATCATCTTTTTGCGCAATAATTACCGGAGTGCGACCATATTTATCGCGAGCACAGTAAATACCATTATCATCCATAACTAAGACACTCATTGACCCTTTAATCATATTTTGAACATGAGTTAACCCTGCCAAAATTGATTCCTTTTGATTAATTAAAGCCACCACTAATTCGGTCGGATTAATTTCACCACCACTCATCTCTAAAAAGTGTGTCGTGCCATAACTAAAACATGTATCAACAAGTTCTTTCATATTGTTGATACGACCAACCGTCGTAACCGCAAAAGAACCTAAATGTGAACTAACCAACAACGGTTGAGGCTCGCTATCAGAAATACAACCAATCCCTAGCGGACCACTAAAAGATTCGACTTCACTTTCAAATTTAGTCCGAAAAGGCGTATTAGAAATATTATGAATTGAACGTTGAAATCCATCAAGACCATACACTGCCATCCCCGCTTTTTTAGTACCTAAATGAGAATGATAGTCTATACCAAAATACAAATCGACAACACTATTATTTTTTGAAGCAACTCCAAAAAATCCACCCATATTTTCTACCTCTTATCTATTTAAAATTAATTTAGTTAACTCTACTGGATCTACAATACTTCCATCTTTATAAACACGCATATTCCCTGAAGCGATTTCATCAATTAAAATAACTTCATTATTATAATAACCAAATTCAAATTTAATATCCCATAAATCTAAACCAATAGTCTTCAAATCATCCGCAATGATTCTAGTCATTTCTAAAGTAGAAGCTTTCATTTTATTAAACATATCTAATGACATAATATCTAAAGCCTCTAAGCCTTCAGCCGTAATAAGCGGATCGCCTTTCGCATCATCTTTTAAAGTACATTCAACATACCCATTAGGGAAAACTGTACCATTTTCAATATATTCTCCATATCGACGAACAAAACTACCAGTCGCAACTAAACGACAAATAACTTCTAAACCTTTACCAAACACCTTACCAGGTAACACTTCCATTGTTACATCATCAATATTCGCATCAACGTAATGAGTCTTAATACCTTTACTATTTAATAATTCAAAATAATAAATTGAAGTACGTAAATTGGCTTTACCAATACCTTCAATAGTCAAACCTACACTATTTTCTCCTGGATCAAACACACCATCTTTACCAGTAACATCGTCTTTAAATTTTAATAATACATGACCATTTTCTAATTCATAAACATCTTTTGTTTTACCAACGTAAATTTTTTTCATATTGCCCTCCGTAGCATAAAATAAAAAAACTGAATTAAATCAGCCAATACTTTAAAACAAAAAAAGGTCATCGTAGTTTTGTTGATAGGCAACAAAGTAGAAACGCTTTCTCCATCTTAGAAAGTATATACGACTAATATTTAATACACATTGATTATAATGATTTTTAAGTCAAATGTAAATAGAAACATTCCCAACAACAAAACAATTTATATTCAAATCAATAAAATTATTTAAACTTTAATCTTCTTGATCTCCCTAGCTATATCCTCAATATATTTAATGTCATTAACATCATTATTCTCTAACATCATTTGAATTAACAACCCATCCGACAAAAACAACAAACTCCAAGCTAAAGCATCTTTATCATCAATATCCAAATAGGAAGCAATCAAACTCTTAAACTTATTATATCTATCAATCAATTTATTCTTGATAGTCACATTGCCACTAATCGCCTCATACAAAAAATAAAAACGCATCTGCGCCCCATGCACATTTCTTTCCAATACATACTTAGCTAAACGCGGCAAAGAAGTATCCTTATTCTTATCCTGAAGCCAAACTTGTAACTCTTGATATTGTCTATCTAAATAACTATCCATTACCGCAAACATCATATCTTCCTTCGTCTTAAAATGGTAATAAATTGTCCCCTTCGATATTTGGGCAACATTACCAATTTCACTTAAAGAAATATCCCGAAACGACTTATTTTCCAAAAGCTGTTCACAAGTACTTACTATTAATTTTTTTATATCATCTTTTCTAGGTGCAGCCATAAAATCTCCTTTTTATTATTATACCATGACCAAATAACAATTGACAAAATGTAAGCGCTTAATTATAATAAGAATGCAAGTCGTACAAGTAACCGACAACGAGGTATATATGAACAAATATGAAAAAAAGCTAAACAAGTTTTTCCCTCAACAAATAAATGTTGAAATTAAAGACAACAAAATCATTCTTGAAGGGGAACTAAACTCTTGGGCCGAAGTCGTCCAAGCCGGCAAGATATGCGCTACTAAATACAGCAAAATCCATGTTGTAAACCACATTAAGGTAAAAGGATTAGAATTTCCTAAAATGCGAATACCAAATATTCAAAACAACGAATTAGAAAACAGCCAACCCGATGTCTTAATAATCGGCGGCGGAATAAATGGATGTGCAATCCTACGAGAACTAAGCCGTTATCAACTAAACTTGCTCCTAATCGAAAAAGAAAGCGATGTCGCACTTGCCGCTAGTGGTCGCAATGATGGCGAGATCCATCCTGGAGTCGATTTAGGAAAAGGCTCCCTAAAACAAAAATATGTCGTGCAAGGAAACAGAATGTATGACCAAATATCTAAAGAACTAGATGTCCCCTTTAAAAGAGTAGGCCAATACGTCGCAGTCGACAAAAAATACAAACCGTTGTTAAAAATACTTGCGTGGCAAAGAAAGTACATCTGCAAAGTCGATGACACTAAAGTTTTAAGTGGCGAAGAAGTCCACAAACTAGAACCTGCATTAAAATACGAAAATCGCGTCTTCCTTGCCAACCCAATGGCCGGATCAGTCTGTCCTTATGGTTTAACAATCGCCTATGCCGAAAACGCCATAACCAACGGCGCAAAAATATCTTTAAACACCGCAGCCCTATCCATAGAAACTAATGACCATAAAATCATAAGTGTCACAACTAACAAAGGAACAATCTATCCAAAATATGTCATCAACTGCGCCGGAGTATATAGCGATGAAATCGCCAAAATGGCCAATGATGAATTCTTCACAATCCATCCCCGCAGT
>JBATBW010000086.1:0-3528 GCA_049662565.1 Erysipelotrichaceae bacterium
CAATATTCTATTGTAAAAACAGAGTATTTGTAGAAAATTATCACGGAAAACACTGTGTTTTTCAATGCATTGAATGTAGAAAAGGCGCACTAAACATTTAACGGCAATATTGGCGGTTGACACTAACGTTCCCGTGCTTGGTGCAGTGCGGGACAAAAATGCACCATTTTTCGATTAATAACTAATAATAACAAAGATGCAAGATATTAAAATTAAAGACCAATCCCCGCATTGCTCCAAACACGTGTTACCGCTAGTTGTGGATTTTTACCGAAAAATTAATTATAAATACTAAATACAAAAAATATGGGATGTGATATACACAGTTTTGCCGAAAGAAAAAGAAACGGTAAATGGGAAAAAGTAGGAGAACATTTTTCATTAAGAGAATGGGAAAAAGAATATTATAAAAAAGAAAAAAACGACAGTCCATTTGATTGGAGAAGTTATTCAATGTTCGCATTTTTAGCCGATGTTAGAAATTATGACCATTGCGAACCAATAAGCGAACCAAAAGGAATACCCGAAGATGTTTGTGACGAAATCAAAAGCGAATATGATGATTGGGAAAGTGACGCACATTCATCGTCTTACTTGACACTAAAAGAACTTTTAGATTTTGATTATGATAGAGTGTTCTGGAATAGAAGAATTAGTAGAACTACGTATAATGAAAATGGTGGGAGTTTTACTAATGGAGCATCATTAGCCGAAGAAGGAGAAGGAACTAATGTAACGTATAGAGAAAATCTAGGAAAATTTTTCTTTATTCATTTGAAAGAATTAGAAGAATTAGGAAACCCTGATGAAGTGAGAATAGTTTTTTGGTTCGACAATTAACTAAACGTCATTAAAACCGCTAATGTAGCAATTAGCGGTAACGTTTCCGTGCTTGGTGCAGTGCGGGGCAAAAATGCACCAAATTTCAATTAATAACTAATAACAACAAAGATGCAAGATATTAAAATTAAAGACCAAAACCCGCATTGCTCCAAACACGTGTTAGGCGATTGTGCTTCTTCGGAGGTTTATCTTATGGATTGTATGGATTTAATGGCTAAATACCCTGATAACTATTTCGATTTAGCAGTAGTTGACCCGCCCTATGGGATTGGTTATAGTGGTAGAGATGGACAAAAAACAATTAAATATGACAATAAAAAACAATGGGACAATGAAACACCTACACAATTATATTTTAACGAGTTGTTTAGAGTTTCAAAAAATCAAATAATCTGGGGCGCAAACTACTTTACTCAATACTTTAATTTAGGTAAAGGAATAATTTGTTGGTTTAAACATCAAAACGGCAATTTTTCTCAATTTGAATTAGCTTATACAAGTATAGGTAATGCAAAACATTTTGATAGAAGTTATCAAAAAGACCAATATAATAAAATCCACCCAACGCAAAAGCCGATAAAACTATATGATTGGATTTTCAAAAACTACGCAACTGAAGGACAAAAAATACTCGATACGCATTTAGGTTCTGGAAGTTCTCGTATTTCTGCCAACAAAGCTAATTTACATTTTGTCGGTTGCGAAATTGACGAAGAATATTTTAAAAAATCTTGCAAAAGATATGATGATTTCGTTTCGCAAGTGCGGTTGTTCTAGCATATCGCCTAACGTTCTCTTGCTAAACGAGGTTCGGGATTAGAAAGCCTGAACCTCTAATTTAAAAACCATAAAACCAAGTACAAAAATGACTTTAAATAAATCACAAATCCCCGAATCTTGTTTAGCAAGTGTTAGTGGCAGTACTTTTGTGAACGCAGACTGCTTCGATGTTTTTCCATACATATCTGATGAAAGCGTTCAACTTATACTTTGCGATTTACCTTATAATGTAACTGGTTTAAAATGGGATTGCTTACTAAATATGCAAGAACTTTGGAAACATTATGAAAGGATTATAAAGCCTAATGGTGCAATAGTTTTAACTGCTATGCAACCATTTACAACTGAACTAATAATAAGCAATAAGAAAATGTTTAAATATACTTGGGTATGGAATAAAGTAAAACCTGGCAATTTCTTAACTGCTAAATTAAAGCCGATGCAAAGCCACGAGGATATTGTAATTTTCTCAAAAGCAAAAACAGCTAATTGTAATAAAAATAATATGCTTTATATCCCACAACTTGAAAAAAGAGAAAAAGTAAGAAAGTATAAAAAAGAAGCCGACAGCGATATTTATGCAAGAAAAAATACAACTTCAATAGAATACACAACAGATTTTAAATATCCGAAATCAATACTTGAAATTAGTAATGCTAACCAAAAAAATAAATTACACCCAACGCAGAAACCTTTGGAGTTGATGGAATACCTGATTAAAACCTACACAAACGAAGGAGATATGGTATTAGACAATTGTATGGGTTCAGGAACGACAAACCTTGCCTGTATTAAATTAAATAGAAAATCAATAGGTATAGAAAAGGAAAAACAATATTACGATGTCGCTGTTCGTAGGGCTTCGGAGTATTGCCACTAACGCTTTGCCACTTGGTGCGGTTGGGGCTAAATAAGCAAAATTAATAACTACAAAAAACATAATAACTGATGAAAAAAATTAATAAAATTCAAGACGATACCCAATCGCTCCAAATGGCTGTTAGCGATAGTTGTGGGTCGTTAACGATTACGTGTGAAGATAATATGGAACTTATGGCACGCTATCCTGATAAGTATTTTGATTTAGCTATTGTTGATCCTGAATATGGCATTGGAGCAGATAAAAAAAACGCACATTCTAGTATTAGAGATAATTCTAAATATGGAGAAAAAAACTGGGATAGTAAAATACCATCGAAAAAATATTTTAATGAATTATTTAGAGTGAGCAAAAATCAAATTATTTGGGGTGGAAATTACTTTATCGAATATTTAAAAAATACTCAATGTATGATTATTTGGAACAAACCTGAAAGAAACTTTTCTTTGGCTGATGCTGAAATTGCTTGGACTTCATTTAATGGTAGTATTAGAACTTTTGACGGAGGCAGGGTTCATCATAATAGAATACACCCAACGCAAAAACCTGTTGCATTGTATAAATGGATTTTAGACAAATACGCAAAACAAGGCGATAAAATACTAGATACGCATTTAGGCTCGGGAAGTATCGCAATAGCGTGCCACGATTACGGATTTGACCTTACGGCGTGCGAACTTGATAAAGAATACTTCGACAAAGCTATGCAACGAATTAATAACCACGTAGCACAGCAGAAGTTATTTTAAAAACGATACGAGCAATTATCGCTAACGTTCCCACGCTTGTAGATGGTGGCGTATGCGGTTTAGTAGATTCCGCCACTAGCTACAAACGTGTGTTAGTAGCTGGACGGATTATTGAAAACTAAATATTATTAAAATCAAAAAAACTAAACAAATTCACAAAGCATTAAAAAGAAGAAAATTTGTTAATACGGAAATAAACGACATAAAAGAAGCAATTGATAGGCTAACTAAAATCGTTAACACATTTGAAAACGAAAGGAAAGTTTTAGATTTTGA
>JBATBW010000087.1:0-1521 GCA_049662565.1 Erysipelotrichaceae bacterium
CCGTAAAGAAGTACATTAGAGGAAATCACGATCTTATTAGTGCTTGTGAAAAGGATGCGGATGAAATTACTTTGATAAGACTTCAAGAACAAATTACATCACTACCATCAAGAAAAATTAGTACGTATCCCAAAAGAGTTTTTAAGGGAAAGTTATTGGATGATTTTATTGAAATTATCAATATCCACGAAAACAAAGATATTCTAATTGGCCCAAATAAACAAGTTTTGACAGCTACTAAGATCCACCAAGAATTAACTAGAAGAGGTCACAAAATCGCTGAAAGTACGGTTAGATTAAGATTTAGTGAGTATAAAAATGAAACTAAAGAAGTATTCATAAAACAAGTTTATGAATACGGAACAAGAGTTGAATACGACTTTCATCAAGTGAAACTTGTTGTAGGCAATACTATTAAAACCTTTCATCAAGCTACTATAGCTATCCCTTCGACAAATCATTATTTTATTGGATTATATCCAAATGAAGGAATGGAAAGTGCAATAGATAGTATTATTGATTTCATTAATTATTGTGGTGGAGTATATAAAGAATTTGTATTTGATAATATGAGTACTGTCGTTAAAAGACTTTCTTTTAAGAACAACGAAAAAGAATATACTGATGTGATTACCAATTCGCTAGCAATGAAACAGTTACCATTCAAATTAAAATCCATCTACATGACTAATTATATCAACAATCCAAAATTATTTATAGAGAATTTATACGGATGTACAAACATTACTAAAAATGATGAAATAGAAAACACATGTGTGTTACAGCTAAATAAAATGAGTGAACGTTATGCATAAACACGAAGAAATAAAAGCCTTAGCTAGTGAGATAAAATTAGCCAATATAAAAGAAAACTATTTACAGTTAATTGATTATGCCACAAATCAAAATCTTAGTTATACAGATTTCTTATTATATGTCTTAGAAGAAGAAAATCTGGTAAGAACAAATAATGGGATAAGCAAGAAAATTAAAAACGCTAAATTTCCTTATAAACGGTTTTTCCATGAACTTGACTTAAGTTTATTCAATACAGAAATAGTATCAAAAATCAAAGAGCTAGAAAATTTAAGTTTCATTGACAATGGAAGAAATGTAGTTTTAATAGGTAATCCTGGTGTTGGTAAAACACATTTAGCTATAGCACTAGGTATGTTAACTTGCGAAGCACGAAAAACAGTATTATACATATCTATACCAAACTTAATAACTGAACTAAAAGAAGCTATGACACTTAATCAGTTAACAAATTACAAAAGAAAATTTATGCACTACGATCTAGTAATATTAGATGAATTAGGATATATCAGTTTCGATAAAGTTGGAAGTGAATTATTGTTTAATATATTATCACAACATAGTGAAACTAAATCAATAATAATAACATCCAATATATTATTCAACAAATGGTCAGATATATTCGTTAATCCGATCATAACAACTGCATTAGTAGATAAGCTAACTCATAAAGCATATATAATCAATATTAAATGTGATTCGTAT
>JBATBW010000088.1:0-6038 GCA_049662565.1 Erysipelotrichaceae bacterium
TTGTTAGACCTTCTAAACCAAGAATAAGGTTGGAGTATCCCTATACCTAGAATAAAAGCAATATAATAATACCATTATTATCACCACAATGCAACAAAATTATTAATACAAATAAAAAAACTACAGTAGTCAACAAATTAAAACAAAAAGCCATTAATTAAAAATATAACAGCCCTTTTAAAGGGCCGTTATCAATTTATATCATATTAAATATATTGTGTTTTATAACACGTTCATTCTACTTTCGTAGATCATTTTGTACTATATTTAGCTGTAATTACAATTATCCATTGGTCTATCCTTATATTATCTAATGATAACCACTTTCTTCAAAGAATACTAGACAACAACAATCTATATCAATAAATATCTGGACTTAAGCCATCATACTATTCTCACTAATAATTATTTTATTAGTGTTCCTAATATTAGACTGATTTTTTTATTTAATCTCTCCCATTGGTCTATCCTCTGACTTTCTTGTTGTTTTTATCGTCAATAAAATATGATCACTATTTTATTGACACTAATTAAAATTCTAGTAGAATCCTCTTCATAATCATATACTCCTTTCTATATATGCTTACTTCTTTCTATATCTTTATAATACAACTAATTCAACTAAATGATAGTCTATTTTTAAAAAAATTTTTATGGTATAATTATATTGTTAGGGTACAAGTTACCATCCATTTACAAAGAAAGACCTTATTTAAATAAGGCCTTTTTTTATTTCAATTCTAAATTGATAAGATCTTTTAATTGATTTAATTCTTCAAGAGTAAAAGTTAACCCTTTACTCATCTTATCATGATTTTCTGACCAATCACGAATATCATATTTAGGTGTTTGTTATTCCAACTAACATAAGTTAACTCTTTGTTCCACCCATTTTTACCACTAGATATGATACCAATTTGTTTGATCAATTCAAAACTAAACTCTGTATTCTTTTCCATAATTACCTCCTAAATATATATTAAATAAAAATTAAAATAATCCTAAAAAGGGATAAAAATACCACACAAACCACAAACTAGTAACAATAATACCGGATGAATCTTCGTTTTATTCAAACAGTATAAAACAACTGAAAAAGCAATAATCCCCCAAATATTAATATACGGCATAACCTTAAAATCAAACAAACTACCCAATATAATATCAAAAGCACTCGCAAGCACTAGCCCAGCTACCGCAGGTCTAATACCATAAAAAGCAAATTGAACATAACGATTATTTTTAAATTTTTCAAACATCTTAGAAATAATACTCGCAACAATTAAGCCCGCCACAAAGATTCCTAATGTTGCGACAATCCCACCCACAATACCACTTGCTTGATAACCAGCATAAGTTGCCGTATTAACACCAATTGGCCCTGGTGTACTTTGACTAATCGCAATCATATCAACTAATTGGGCATGAGTATACCATTGATACTTATTACTAATCTCAAATAAATATGGTAATGTTGCCAAACCACCACCAACAGAAAAAATACCAATCTTAAAGAATTCTAAGAATAAAATCCACAATAGTTCCATATTATCGTTTCTCCTTATTCTTTAGTAAACTAATAACTATCCCCACTAACGCAAAAGCAATAACTAATACTATTGGTGAAACTTTAAAGAAAAACAACACCACAAAACTAATCACAAAGATAATAAAGGTATATATATCTAGTACCCCTGCTTTAAACATCGTATAAGTCGCATTAACAATTAAGGCACTAACTGCAACCCTTACTCCTTTAAACACTAATTGAATTATTGCTAGTTCCATAAAATTAGATAAAAGTGCCGCAATCAACAAAATAATAATCAGCGAAGGCATAATTACCCCCAGTCCACAAACAAAACCACCCCAAAACTTCTTTACCCGGTTACCTATAAAAATCGAAGTATTTACCGCAATAACTCCCGGTGTACATTGACTGATGCCATAATAATCCATCACATCACTCATGCTTACCCAACCTTTAGTTTCCACAACTTCCTTTTGAACAATAGGTAACATCGAATATCCGCCACCAAAAGTAAATAGTCCTACTTTAAAGAAAGTTACAAATAGATCCCAATATATATACATTTTCATCCTTCTTTCTTATTATGCAAATAATACTTATTTATGATATCATAAAATAGTAACTATAAGCATAAAAATAGGAGGTGTTATATGTTTAGCATTAAGCATATCATAGTTTTAGTACTAACGTTAATTTCAAGTATCTTTATATTTAAGTATTTTAAAAAGAATCAGGAAAAAGATATCAGCGACATCTTAAAAGTTTTAAGCGTCGTCTTTATTTTTATTGATCCAATATATTGGGTCTGGGAAATCAAACACTTTTATCGTTTTGATTGGTCAACAACGATGCCTTTATACCTATGTTCATTATTTATCTTCTTATTGCCAATAGTAGCTTTCAGCAAGAAAAAAGGTAAACTATATCGGATGAGCGTATCATGTCTAGTATCTGTAGGCCTATTTGCTGCTACCTTAGGACTTATTTTCAATACCCATCTTAATCATTGGCCATTCTTTAGTTTTGTCCCAATGCGTTCATTAACATATCATGTCTTAATGATTTGGAGCGTCGTTATGATATTAGGAAGTGGCTACTACAAGCGCCAATATAGCGACTATAAACTATTCTTTATTCCCGTATTAATATTAATGATACCAGCTATTTATTTATCAATTAAATTTGGTTGGGATTATAGTTTTATGAATGGTGGTATTGGAACTCCCCTTCATATATTAAGTAAGAAATTAGGATTATCCTTATATCGCATCGTCTTTTGCTTAGGACTATATTTTGTCAATTATTTTGTATACTTCTTCCCAATTAGAACAAAGAAAAATGAAAATCGGATTAGTAATTGACGCCTTTTACCCCTATGTCGATGGGGTAGTAGTTGTTGTCGATAATTATGCAAGAAGCCTAAGCAAATATCATGAAGTTGTCGTCTTTGCTCCTAAACCCAAAAGGTATGACGACAGCAAACTTCCATATAAAGTTATTCGAGTAACTAGTGTCAACATTGATAATTTTGACTATTCAATCGCTTTACCCATCTTTGATATGAATATCAATCATTTACTAAAAGAACAAAACTTAGACATCATTCATGTCCATTCACCATTCTTTTTAGGACAACATGCCATTCATTTTGGGGAAAAACACCACATACCAACTGTATGTACAATTCACACCCAATTTATCGACGAGTTTAAACGTTTCACTAATAATGATGATATAAGCGAACTGATTAATAAATATTGTTGTATTAAAACCTTCGATAAATGTGATGAATGTTGGACCCTAAATAGCGGGATGAAAGACCTTTATGAAAAAATGGGACTTCAAAACCCTCTAACCATTATTCCTAATGCTACCGATTTAAAATTAATAGAAGATGACAAACAATTAGACTTCATCAATAAAGAATATCAGCTAGAAAAAGATACTATACTCTTTAGTTTTATCGGTCGCTTAATCAGTGTCAAAAATATCTTTTTCCTCGCAAAAGCATTTAAATTAATTAATCAAAAATATCCTGACACCAAACTAATGTATGTCGGTGGAGGTGAAGAAGAAAAAGAATTAGAACAATTAATAAAAGAATTACAACTAGAAGATAAAGTAATTCTAGCTGGGAAAATATTTGATCGACGTTTGTTATCCCTAATTTATCGTCGAAGCAAACTATTCTTATTCCCATCTTTATTTGATGCCAACTCTTTAGTCCAAATTGAAGCAGCGAGCCAAAAAACCCCGACCGTCTTTATCAATCATGCGATTACCGCAAGTAATATCATCGATAACGAAAATGGTTTTTTAGCACCTAATGATGTCCAGCTATTTGCCCAAAGAGTCATCCAAATAATCGAAAATCAAGAATTATATGAAAAAGTTTCAAATAATGCCTATCAAACTATCTATAAAACTTGGGACGATATCGCACTATACGTCATAAAAAAATATCAAACACTAATTGATAATAAAGGAGAAAACAATGAAATTTAAAGATTTTCAGTACCAAAGAATTGATTTCAATAACTACAAAAATGAATATCAAAGTTATTTAGACAAACTAGAAAAAACAAATGATATTCACCAATTTGAAGTAATATTTTACCAACTAAACAAATTAAGAAACGATTTGTACACCAACTTCAATATTGCCTCAATTCGTCACACTATCGATACAAGCGACAAATTCTATGATGACGAAAACAACTACTGGGACGAATACCTTCCAATGTTTAGAAGCTTAGATGTCAAATTATATCAACTATGTTTAGATTCTAAATTACCATTAGAACAAATATTACCAAAAACCTTCCTACAATTAGGAAGCAACGCCATCAAATCATTTGATGAAAAAATCATTCCTTTAATGCAAAAGGAAAACAACCTAACAAGTCAATACTCAAAATTGATATCAAGTGCTAAAATAGAATTTCAAGGCGAAACACACAACCTAAGTGGTTTAAGTAAATTCAAACTAAATCCCGACCGTAATATCCGTAAACAAGTATTACAAGCCCAATGGACATGGTTTGAACAAAACGAAGAACAAATCGATGAAATCTATGATCAATTAGTACAAGTAAGAACCCAAATGGCCAAAGAACTAGGCTACAACAACTACCAAGAATTAGGCTATGTCATTATGAACCGTTTAGACTACAACAAAGACGATATCGAAATACTACACAACGAAATCATCAAACAAGTAGTACCAAACATCAAATTCATTGACGAACAACACGCCAAAAGAATCAACGTTGATAAAGTTAAAGCCTATGATGCCTCATACCTATTTACCCAAGGCAATCTTGAAGTAAAAGAAGACAGTGAAACCTTACTAAAATACGCTCAACAAATGTATAGTGAAATGTCTAAAGAAACTAAAGAATTCTTTGATGTTATGGTCCAACAAGAATTATTTGATTTAGAAACTAAACCAAACAAAGCCATGGGTGGATACTGTAGCGATCTAGCCAACTACAAAGTACCATTTATCTTCAGTAACTTTAATCATACCAGCGGTGACGTCGATGTCCTAACTCATGAAGCCGGACACGCTTTACAATGTTATGAAACATTCAAACACACAACAGATATTGTAGAATGTGCCTTCCCAACCTACGAAAGCGCCGAAATCCATTCCATGTCAATGGAATTTCTAGCCTACCCTTGGATGCACCTATTCTTCAAAGAAGACGTCAACAAATACTTCTACAAACATTTATCAGGATGCCTAACATTCCTACCTTATGGTACCTTAGTTGACCACTTCCAACATGAAGTATACCAACATCCAGAACTAACAAAAGAAGAAAGAAAACAAACTTGGCGGAATCTTCAAAAACAATATCAACCTGAATTAGACTTCGATGATATCGATATGTTAAATAAAGGTTGTTACTGGTACCAACAAAGTCATATCTTCTGTAGCCCATTCTACTACATTGACTATGTACTAGCTCAAATTTGTGCGCTACAATTTTATATTCGTACCCTTAAAAACGATCCTCAAACTTTTAATGACTATCTAACAATATGTCGATTAGGGGGAACTAAATCATTCCTACAACTAGTAGAAGCAGCCCACCTACAATCACCATTTAAAGAAGGAACATTAAAAGAAATCGTAGAACTATCAATTAAAGAATTAAACAAAATCAATATTGATTAAACAAAAGGAGCAAACGCTCCTTTTGTATTGAGCATATCAATTGTACATACCTAACAAACATGATAAATTGTAATCAGTTAGATACAACTAACCATAAAGAAAAGGAGATTAATTATGGAAGAACTAAAATACAATCGTAAGCCCTTAATTGGAGATGATGCTCCACAATTTACAGCAAACACAACTCAAGGAGAAATAAATTTCCCACAAGACTATAAAGGAAAATGGGTGATACTATTCTCTCACCCCGCTGACTTTACACCAGTATGTACGACAGAATTTATGACATTTGCTGCCATGAGCGACGAATTTGAAGCATTAAAC
>JBATBW010000089.1:0-19033 GCA_049662565.1 Erysipelotrichaceae bacterium
GCTTTTCAATTAAAACCTTTAATTGATTCAAATCAAATACATTTTCCATAACCTTCACCCTCTTTCTAGTAATTAGCTAAAACATTCGAGTCATAAGATAATACCAGACTCTCCTTCTTTCGATATGTCTCAATTGCTTGTTGAACTAACATGTCCATCAATTGACTAAAATCAATGCCCTCTTCACTCCATAAATAGAAAGCTAATGATCCCGGAATCGTATTAATTTCATTAACAAATATCGCATTAGTAACACTATCCATCAAAAAATCAATTCGACAAATTCCACTTGTTTGTAACGACCTAAAAGTTTTTATAGCTAAATCTTGAATAAGTTTTGTATTTATTTCACTGATGTTCGCTGGAACAATTCGGTTAGTGCTCGCCATCCCCTTACTCTTACAACCAGTAATCTTTGACTTGCTACCCTTACTTCCATTCCCACCATACTTATTCTCAAAAGATAATATTTCATCACTCTTAACAACTTGTTCTAAAACACTTGCTTTCTGCTTACTATAGTCACCATATACCGAACAATTAATTTCTGTCAAATTATCGACAACTTTTTCCACTAATATTTTACGATCGTATAAAATAGCATCTTCAATCGCATTAACTAATTCATCTTTATCTTTTCCAATCGCAATACCAATACTTGAACCCAAATTAGCCGGTTTAACAATTACCGGATAACCAATTTCTTTTTCAATCCTATTAACAATAATTTCTTTATTATCTTCAAATTCCTGATGATAAAACCACAACCAATCGGTCATTGGTAACCCATTAGCCATCAAAATTTGCTTCATAAACACTTTATCTTGACCAACACTAGCACCAATAACATTACATCCGGAGTAAGGAACATTCAACATCTCAATAAACCCTTGAATCGTTCCATCTTCACCATTAGTTCCATGAATCACTGGAATAATTACATCCACATTATTGATAATTTTATTGCTTAAAAAACCCTTTTTAATTGGAGAAACAACTACTCTATTATTATCTTGATATAATATAACCCGCGTTAGTCTCTTAGTCAAATCAACTAAATCCTTGTAGTTTTTTAAATCCCACAACAAATCGCCAGTATAAATCTCCCGATTTTTACTGACATATAAAGGAATAACTTCATACTTATCTTTATTTAAAGCATTCATCGCCTGATTAGCCGAAATAATACTAATTTCATGTTCGACGCTTTCGCCACCAAAAATTACACCAATTTTTAATTTCATAGTAATCCTCCTAATCTACATCTACTGCTCCGTTTTCATTATACACCTTAATAGCTCGACTTAACTCCCTAATTGTACATTTTTTTGACAATTCTGGTAAGTTATTCACATCAACAAAAACAACCTTATTTACTTCGTGATTATCACATATTTCGCCACCAACAATATGAGCCGCAAAATAATGAACATATTCACTCACTAAAGTTTTATAGTCTTTATACTTTTCCCTTTGAAAAATCGCTAACAAGCGATCAACTTCAACAATAAATCCTGTCTCTTCTCTTACTTCTTTAATCGCATTATCAACCAAAGATTCAAAGACATCGCACCATCCACCTGGCACACTATAACAACTATCACTTGCCTCTTCAACCATTAATAGTTCATTATTTCCATTGAAAACAATAACTCTTACACTACTACTTGGTGTTGGATAAACATTTTTCTCATAAATATTATTATTAATTTCAATATTATTATCATTAAGCATCTTCAAAGTAATATCTTGCAAAAAATGGTAGTTTTCTAAAGCGTAAGGGTCCTTACTGTAAATAATACCTGTTTTCGCAATAGCTAGCACCCTGCTGAAAAATTCTTCACTATTCATCTATCTTTTCAACCACTTCTTCTTTAGAAGCAATTTCACTTTCACCAACTTCAACATCTTCATCTTCCACTGATTCTTCTAACAATTCTTCATGCATGTCTTGTGATTCATTATTATCTAAAATAGAATTTTCGAACTTTATATCACCACCAAAAACATCGTTGTTTTGCATTTCATCTAATTGCTTTTGATGTTTCTTTCGCATAACTTTATTTTTTTTATTACCCTTAATCAAGAAAACAATTAATAATAAAACAATAACTCCGGCAACACCACCACCAATATAAACATATAACAATAATTCATTCAATGATTTTCTCGCCAACTTTGTTTGATACTTATAATAATTAATTTCTTGAAAATTATAACTACTAATCATTTTATGACCAATATCATATAAATAATAATTCATTTCCCCATCGACAATATTCAAGGCATAAAATACAATTTCATTACTCAAATCATTTATCTTATAACCTTTAATACCATCCACTTCTACTACTTGATACTCAGAAAATAGTTTATCATCCTTATTATCAATGACAATTAAACGATTTACTGTACTAGAAATCTCTTGATACTTACTGAAAGTTTTCTTTTCCACATCATAAATATATAAACCTTTAATACCATCTTTAACATCAATCAAACCAACTAAATACATCTTAATCTTCTCGTTATATAAAGCCGGTATAACATTTTTTTCTATTTCCACGGTCGAAGCTACAAAACCTTCAACGCTTCCTAAAGAACTCACCCTTCGTAAAACCTGAAAATCTTTATCTTCATGCTTAATTATTAAAGGGTTAGGATCCTTACAAATTACCTTAATAGTATATTTCTTTTCACTCCCATTTTCCGCACGACAAGTAATTACAATATTATTTTCACCTTCAAGAATAGTTACTTCACCTGCTCCTGAAATTGAAGCATAACGATCTTGCGCACTCGCATTAATTGTAACTTTTTCTAAATCAATTGGCACTTCCACACTATATTCTGTCGTAGAACTACTAAATGCCGGTGAAATACTAAAACCTGATATTGACAACGAACCTAAATTATTATTCTTTGAATAACCAGCTTCAATTTCCGCCCGTGTCTTCATATTAACTGAAGCGCGACTTACCGAAAAACTAATCGCTTCTTCGCTAAAATCATAACCCGCATAAGAACGAACACCAATAGATGCACTACCTGAAGCGATAGCTTTAAAAGTATAGTTATAAGTTTTACTACGCATTGAACCATTTCCATAATCTACTACCGTACTGTTACCACTAACAAGACGAACATAATTACTATTATAATCCATCGTATATTCCCAACTACCTAAAGCCTTAGAACCGCTAACTGTAACACTAACAGAAAAAGTATTTCCAACCACTACATTAGAAGAACTAGATCTAACACTAATGCTACCACTAGAAGCTTGAACCTGCTTAACTGGCAAAAGACCAACAAAGACAACAACCAACAACACCTTTAAAATTAATTTTTTCATCTATAAATCTCCTTGCCCTAGCAAATATTTTTGAATACGTAACAAATCCAAAATAGTAACGCCATAATCTAAATTTGTATCGCCACCCATGAAATAGCCATCATTTAAAATAGCTGCCTTTAATAAATGCTTTTGAACTTTTAATAAATCTAAAATAGTAACTACACCATCACCACTAACATCACCTTTAACCCCAATTATCAAATTAGTCAAATTACCACCAATATCAAATTGAAGAATATTCCCCGTTTTAAGCAACTCAGTATCACTTAAAACATTATTATGTCCATCCAAATACTTTACTTTAACATTTGAGTCGATAGCGACAACCTTATCAATAAAACTTTTCGCAATCGTCTTTGGACTAATATTAATAATGTAATTTTTATATTTAACTTCCTTTAGATTACCGAAAATTACATCGATAGAATCAGCATTTTCTGCCTTAATTAAATTAATAGTATACTTTCTAGTAGTAAGTGCTTCACTAGTTACAACAAGCTCAATTTTCTTTAAACTATCACTAATAGTATAAGTTTGTTCACCACTAACACTACTTAAACTAGAACCTTTAGTAACACTAACATTAATAGATTTAGTACTAGGTAAATATGTGTAATTGTATTCGATAACATCACTATCAAAATCTTTCAAAGGAATACCATTAATCTTTATTTCTTTTAATGATGCATCAGTATTACCAACCCGCGGTAAAGATGTATAAGACGGCATATTATTATATACCGGAATCTTAAATGTATGAGGATGCTTCAATAAATCATTCTTTTGGTAAGTTAAATAAATCTTTTCTCCTTCGCTTGTTGGAGCTTGAATATTTGTCATATATTGATGAGTGTAATATGGTTGTGTCGAAGTATTGAATTTTTGATAATATAACGTATCTTGACCAACATTAATATAACCATCACTAATCCAAGCAGCTCCGCCTTTAATCGCTTTTTCCCTCGAATCCCAAGGTCGACCAAAGCTATCCGAAAAACCACACTTCGCACCACAAGCATAACCTAAACCTCGAACTACCGGGTTATCACCATAAGCACCAATATTATAGTAATTATAGTAACCCTTTAATGGAACACCATTGTATGAATATGTTGAATCACCACTAACCGCAACATAACTCTCATTGCTAGCTCCTTCTTGAATCGAACGACTCGCAAGATGAACTGGACTAACCTTATTATCTCTACCGGCTTCATAATACCATTTAACATATTGATCTTGAGCTAAATAAGATGAGCCAAACATCTTTTTAATAACTTCTTCCGTATGTAAAGTGGCATTAAAAGAAAGCATTTCAAAAGTGAAAATAAAATTATCATTTAAAAAATTACGAGGATCTAAATAATAACTCGCAACACCATTATTAACTCGATACCAACCGCCAGATTCCGCCAATATACCATCTAATTGATAAGCCGGATTTGTTGTCTGCAAGTAATTTTTACCTTGCTCCCCTAAAATAACATCATTAAAATTCAATCCCTTATTTTCCGCAACAAAATTCCATGTTGGATGATCACGGTGCATTTTCAATAAATAAGGTAAATAACTATCCGGAAAACCTGATTTCCGCAACCCATCGACATATGCCTGTTCTTCAACGCTTAAGTCTTTCAAACTAGCCGTCAACTTACTATAATTACTAATATATTCCCCACAAACATAACCACTCTTATTATTGTGATACTTAACTTGATACCAATTAAAAGCGCAACCACCACCAGATGGTTTTGTGTCCGTAATAACCACATCAGTCCCTAAAATTAAACTCTCAATCTTACTACCTGTAGAATAACTAGGTTCTGATCTAACAGTGATATTACCACTAGTAATAACTCGATCGCCATAAGCTAAAGAGTTATCTTCCACTGTCCCATCAACATTTTTTAAATCAACATAAGTACTACAAATATAGGCCTCACTACCATTATGTTTAATCTTATACCAGCCCGCATCGCAACCCTTACCTTGATATTTAGTAGACTCTAAAACTTCTAGTTGGTAATTAGTCCCGACATTGCCTACAATACTACCATCTGTACTAGGTAGTGATCTAATATTGACATCTGTATCATTTACAACACCCACTAAAGCCGCTAAAACATTACTAGCAAGCATGCAAATCATCATTATTAAAATAATAACTTTTTTCATCATCTTCATAGAATCACACCCTTTCATAATAACTCATTTAATATTATATCACACTACTAGTAAATTTATAAATTACCAATTACAAAAAACACCAAATTAAAAGAGACAAATTATTAATAATCTGTCCCCCCATTTATTTTTTTTGTCTTGCTAATATATTTTGTTTTACTAAATTCCTCATAAGGCATATATTCTCTACCCCTAAAAAGCAGAAACAATATATCACTCATAAACATCACGAAGAACCCTACAAATACTAAACCAACCAAATAAGCCAATACAAACATATTATTAAATTTATCACCAATATAAAAAGCAACATTTATACCAATATTAATAATATTTAAATACCATCCGTATAACAACATATCCCGGATAAACAATTGTTTAAAACTAGGGCCATTATCATCATAATCTGCAACTGCAATGTTAACTAACCATCTACCAAAAGTTCGACCTTTAAATAAATAACCCAATAAAACAAAATAAATAAAAGCCACAATAACCAAACACCAATATTGATTATGTATTAAATTGCCTAATAAATTACTAAGACTAAAGACAACCATATTATCTGCCACAAAAGCAATTAAACGACGCGTAAAACTTATTTTTTGCCCTTTTTCATAAGCCAATATTTCTAAATTCTTGCGATTAGGAATAATATAAGAAATAACCGGTTCTACAAAATAACCTATACAACCACCAAGCGTATTCAATACTAAATCGTCAACATCAAACAACCGATAACTTCGTGGATAAATAAACCATATACCCGTAAGCTGTGTCAGTTCAATAAAAAGACTAAACCCAAAACTACATAATATTACTACCCAAAATTTCCAATTGAAATAATAATGCAAGAAAACACCTAAAGGAACAAACATAAAAATATTAAAATATATTTGATACCATTCCTCACGCAATAAGCTATTAAAAAAACCACCCACACTACTAAAATCAGTAACCTTTTTTATATCATCCAAAATGTAAAACAAATTTAAATTATATTTCGCAGTAGTTAAATTAGCGACATATTCCCTACTTGGTAAAGGCAAAAGAGCAAGAAAGACAATAGTTACTAAATACAACATAAACAAATACAAAATCAAAGACTTAACTTTAGATATCGAACCAAATTTACGATATTCAACAATCATAAAAGGTAAAGTAACAACAAATACCAATATCAAAAAAACAATAAAAGATTCCGAAATTACTTCAATATATTGATCAATCATTTATTAAAAGCATCAGGCAAATCATTTTCCACTAAAAATGTTGACCCAACTTCCCGATCTCTTACAACCATATCAAAAGCCTCTTTAACCTTATCAACTACAAAAACATTTTCCATATTAAAGTTATTGTCTTTCAATCCATCAAAAATTGGCGCAGTTTGATTTTTACCCACTAAATAAACATAATCACACTTACCGACCATATACTTACCCAATTCATAATTAAGGGCATACTGCTTATCACCTAGTTCAATCATTCCACAGGTAACCACAATCCGATCTTTATCCATCATGCTGATAACATCAACCGCCATTTTACTACCAACCGGATTTGAATTAAAAGCATCATCAATCATTACATATTTACCAAAGGGCCTAATTTGCAAACGATGTTCGACCTGCTTAACTTTACTTACCGCTTTTTGTAAAGTATCTAAATCAATACCCAAATGAATGCCTACTGCAATGCTCGCAAGAATGTTACTAATATTATGCTTTCCCAATAACTTTGTTTCAAAATGATAAATTTGGTCATTATCATAATCCCTCACATCAAAACTACTGCCACTAGGACTATACTTTATATTAATAGCTTGATAATCAACATCACTACTATCAATTCCAATATACTTAATTTTCACATTATTCTTCACTCGATAACTACGAATATACTCATTATCTTTATTCAAAACTCCTAAACCATCGGTAGGTAACATCTCCATCATCTGCATCTTTTCTCTAATAATATTATCCATCGACTCAAAAGTTTGTAGATGCGCAGGCCCGATTGAAGATACAATACCAATACTAGGAGAAACAAAATCCATTAAATACTTAATATCATCAACTTTATCTGCACCCATTTCACAAACAAATATTTGATGAATCCCTTTTAAATGTTCGTTAATAGTACGACAAATTCCCATCGGTGTATTAAATGAAGCCGGAGTCATCAAAGTATAATATTTCTCATTTAAAATATTTTGCAATATATTTTTAGTACTAGTTTTACCATAACTACCAGTTATCCCAATCTTAATTAAATCTGATAACTCATCCAACTTTTTCTTGCTATCCGAAACGAATTTATTATGGAACGCAGTTTCTAAAGGTTGATTAATTATTCCCATTATAACAATTAAAAGATAATTTGAAACCCATCCTAACCCTAATAAATAAGATTTACTAAAAATAACAATAAGTATACCAAATAAAATATTCAATAATGATAAAGTCACACATTGGCGAATAACCCTTTTAGTAAAAACCAATGGTTTGATTTTATCTTTCTTCTTTTCATTAATAAATCCTCTTAGTCCACTGATAGCTAATAGTAGAATCGACAAAATATAACTTAAAATTTCTGATTTCATCCAATTAAAAATAAAATATAAAGCTAATATAACAATTAAAGAAATTACCAAATTCTTCAAAAAACCGCCAATATTATTTCTAATCCATTTAAGATACCGCTTAATTTCATACCGATTTTGTTGAAACATATGCAATAAATACCAACAAAGAGGTAAAACAAAGACTAAATAACTAATAACCATTAAAACATTCATCACTATTTTCATCATTTTATCTCCTTATCTAAAAATATATCCATCACCCTTAAAAAACGATCCATTTGATGATAGTAAGCATAATGATCATCATTTTCAAAAACCGCTAAACCTGCATTAGGTAAATGTTTCTCATAATACTGCCCCATCCAAAGTGGCGTTGCATCATCATTTGAACCATACACCAACAAAGTTTCTGCTTTAATCTTACTCAAACAAGGTTTAATATCCTCATTAACTACTTTCACAAAAGTAGCGCGCATAATACCATCTAAAGCTTGATAATCGCTACTCCCTACTTTCTTATTCGCTCCAACTTCACTAAACATCGGAATCTTTCTAATTTGTTTTCCTAATTTATATGAATATACTTTCGCATAATAATCTAATCCTCTTTTACTTTTTAAACCCGCTGCCCCCGTTAACACCATCTTTTTAACAACGTTTTCACTCGCAAATCTTAAAGCGATACGACAACCAAAAGAATGTCCTACTAAAATTGGATCAGTAATTTTAAAACGGTCTAAAAACAACTTAAAATCATTAGTATAATCAATTGTACTATAAGCCGTCTTTGGATGATCACTACCACCAAAACCCGGAAAATTATAATTATAAACCGTAAAAAAACGATTAAAATGATTCGCAATAGGTTCCATCATCATTGAAGACTGACCCCAACCATGCATCAAAACCATCACTTGATCACCTGTTCCACTTTTTTCATATACGATATTTATTCCATTAATTTCAACTTCCATAATAACCCCATTTCCTTTATATTTTATCATAAAAACCATTATTATGACCAATATATCTAATTATTGTGTCATCCAATTATGAAAAAACGGATACTCCTTTTCGTCCTATCCGCAATTATCGAACTTCTTTAACTAATAACTTATAATCAGGAACGTATTTTTTCAATAAATCATAAAAACCCTTACCATGATTCATATGAATCAAATGACAAAGTTCATGAAAAACCACCATCTCCATAAACTCTACCCGATAATGTAAAACATTAATCGAGATCGATATTTCATAATTACTATGACAAATCCCAAAAGTTCTTTTCAATCTTTTGATTTGAATTTTCTTTGGTTTCACCTCAAAACCATCCACACATTTATTAACAATATCTAACAAAATATTCTGATTATCAATCAAAATATTCTCTTTAATTAAACTAATATTATCCTTTTTCGTATAATAAATATACAGCTGTTGACCCTTAAACTCATACTTATTAAAGGAACTCTCTTTATAAATTAAATCATAATCTTTCCCTAGAAAACTAAAAACACTATCATCTTTCATTTTACTATTAATCTTATCCATGTTTTTTAAAATCAATTCTTCAATATCTTTCTTCTTGACAAACTTATTCGTATATACCACTACTTGATTATCAATAACCTTAATAGCCGTACTCTTACGATCACTAATCTTTAATATATAATCGATCATAACTTCTTTAAATTTTCATTCAATAAACAAATCGGTAACCCCATTACATTATAATAGTCACCAACAATTCCTTTAATAAATAAAGCTGCTTTATCTTGAATACCATAACTACCCGCTTTATCATAAGGCGAACATTCATTAATATAATCAGCAATTTCTTCATCGCTAATATCTTTAAAAAAAACTTGGCTTATACAACTAAAAGTGATACTCTTTTTCTTAGAAAATATCGTAACCCCGGTAATAACTTCATGCATATTATTGTTAAGCTTCTTCAACATTAAAAAAGCTTCATCAAAATTTTTAGGTTTACCCAATATTTCATTCTCAATAACAACAACCGTATCCGCTCCGATTACTACTTCATCTAAATTATGCTTAAAAACCGCCAAAGACTTACGATAGGATAATTGTTCAACCTCCTTAACAATTTCATTATCTAAATTTAAAGTTTCATCAACATCACTTACTTCTACTCTAAAATCCTTAGTAATATACTCTAATAATTCTTTTCTTCGACTAGATTTACTCGCTAATATCATTTCTTCACCTACCTATATTTCTATATCCAAAACAACTGGACAATGATCGCTCCCTAATATTTGTGTATCAATAATACAATCACTAATTCTATCCTTTAAAATATCACTCACCACAAAATAATCAATTCTCCACCCCGCATTATTAGCTCTTGCATTAAAACGATAACTCCACCAACTATATTCCACCTTATCAGGATACAAATAACGATAAGCATCAATATAATTATTTTCTAATAATATATTAAACTTATTTCTTTCTTCGATAGTATATCCCGCATTTCTTTCATTAGATTTTGCGTTTTTCAAATCAATAGGTTGATGTGCAACATTCAAATCACCACATAAAATAACCGGCTTATCTAATTTATTCAAATAAACTAAAAAAGCATCTTCCCAAATCTGACGATAATCCAAACGCTCCAACTCGGCCTTAGAATTAGGCGTATAACAACAAACAACATAATAATTATCATATTGTGCTGTAATGACTCTTCCTTCTTGATCATGTTCTTCTTGACCAATACCAAAAGTCACGCTAATGGGCTCTACCTTACTATATAAAGCTGTTGAAGAATATCCTTTTTTAACGGCACTATTATAATATGAAAAATAACCATCATAGCTAAAATCAACTTGATCAGGTTGCATTTTCGTTTCTTGCACACAAAATATATCCGCATTTTGACTAAGAAAATAATCATCAAACCCTTTAGTTCTACATGCGCGTAACCCATTTACATTCCACGTTATAATTTTCATCATATACCTCTTTTCAATTTTTATAATCATAAATATATTATAGTTTATCTTAAACTATTATTCTATAAATACTATCCCAATATTAAAAAATCATGCGAAAAGCCATAAAACCTTTCAAATATTGCACTAAATATTCGGTTGTGATATAATTTTATCATGATTAAGGAGGACTCTTATTTTGGACGTCGATCAGATAATTTTTTCAATTATATTACAATTAGTATTAATATTATTAAATGCTATTTTTGCTTGTGCAGAAATCGCAGTTCTTTCAGTTAATGATAATCGAATAAACAAATTAGTTAACGAAAACAACAACAAAGCAAAAAGGATACAAAAACTTACAGAAAACCCCGCTAAATTTTTATCAACAATTCAAGTTGCCATCACTTTATCAGGTTTTATGGGAAGTGCATTTGCAGCCGATAATTTCTCAAAACCAATAGTTAATATGCTATTATCTTGGGGTGTACAAATACCAGCTGCAACTTTATCTACATTATCAGTTATTGTTATTACGTTAATTTTATCATACTTTACTTTAATTTTTGGCGAATTAGTACCAAAAAGACTAGCAATGAAAAACCCTGAAAAAATAAGTTTAGCTTTAAGTGGAATTGTTGGTGCTATATCTTTTTTCTTTAAACCAATTGTCGCATTTTTAACAGTTTCAACAAACGGTATATTAAGATTATTAGGTGTGGATCCTAACGAAGTAGAAGAAGATGTAACCGAAGAAGAAATTATAATGATGGTCGATGCCGGAAGTGAAAAAGGCACTATTGATTTAGATGAACAAACATTTATCAAAAACATTTTTGAATTTGATGATATTACTGTTGAAGAAATATGCACCCATCGAACAGATATGGCCATGTTGTGGATGGATGATGATATGGATGAATGGAACAAAATTATTCATGATAACCGTCATTCCCTATACCCTGTATGTAGTGATTCAGTCGATAATATAGTTGGTGTCTTAGATGTAAAAACATATTTCAGACTTGAAGATAAATCAAGAGAAAATGTCGTAATTAGAGCGATAAAAAAAGCGCAGTTTGTACCCGAAACATTAAAAGCTGATATGCTATTCCAATCGATGAAAAAAAGTGGTAATTACTTCGCCCTTGTTTTGGATGAATATGGCGGTTTAAGCGGTTTAGTAACAATGAACGATTTAATTGAACAATTAGTAGGTGATTTAGTTGAAGAAGATGATTTAAAAGTGCAACCATCAATCATTAAAATTAACGATACAACTTATTCTATTATTGGCAATATAGAAATCGAAGAATTAAACGAAAAACTAAATTTAACAATTCCTGCCGAAGAATTTGAAACCTTCAGTGGATTAGTTTTTGATACCATTGGTAACATTCCTGAAGATGGGACGCAATTTGAAATTCAATTCGATAATATTTTAATCAAAATAATTGAACTAAAAGAACATCGAGTAGAAAAAGCAACCATCTACCTATTACCAGAAGAAGATAAAACAAACGTTGAAAAAGAAAAACAAAAAGGCTAATTCAAATGAATTAGCCTTTTAAATTATTGCTTTATCTCAAATCCCAAATCATCAAGGATTTCTACTACAACTTCTTTATCCTTTTCATCGATATTCAATTCTTTGTTTACTAAAGAAATTTCAAAATCAATCTTATCCTTCTCTAAGGCCTTAGAAATTCGATTAACACAATTATTACAATTCATATTTAAAACCTTTATTTTTTCCATTTTCTTTCTCCTACATCAACTTATAAATAGTCTTTATTAAATCATCAATCACTTCATCATCACCATTTTTAATATCATTCATAACGCAACTCTTAATATGATCACTCAATAATTCTTTATTAAAAGAATTTATCGCACTACTAATAGCACATGATTGAACTAAAATGTCCGTACAATAATTATCATTTTCCAACATATTAATTATGCCACGAACTTGGCCTTCTATCCTTTTTAACCGATTAATCAAAACCTTTTTATTTTCACGTACCACTTTCTTTTCACAACAATTCATAGTTTTTTTCCCTTTAACCTCAACGCATTACCAACTACAAACAAAGAACTACAGCTCATCGCAATTGCACCAACCATTGGTGAAAGTAATATATTATAACTAGGATATAATAAACCCGCCGCAATCGGTATACTCAAAACATTATAGAAAAATGCCCAAAACAAGTTTTGTTTAATATTAGCAATTGTCATCTTACTTAAAACAATAGCTTTATTAACATCCATTAAATCACTACGCATCAAAACGATATCAGCACTATCAATCGCAACATCACTACCACTACCAATCGCTACACCAACATCGGCAGCAGCCAAAGCAATAGAATCATTAACACCATCACCTACCATCATAACTTTATAACCTTGTTTTTGATAATTCTTCACAACATCTGCCTTTTCGTTCGGTAAAACCTGAGAAATAATGTCATCAACACCAATTTCTTTACCAATAAAATTAGCTGTTTGTTCCTTATCTCCAGTTAATAGAATAGTCTTTATATTTAATTTCTTCAACTGCGCAATCGCTTCTTTACTATTTTCTTTAATTGGATCACTTATACCAAAATAACCTATCATACACCCATTAAAAGCCACAAATATTACTGTCTTACCTTCATTTAAAATACTAATATAATCGATTAAATGCAAATCAATATTATTTTCCATCATCAATTTATCATTACCTATTAAAATAACTTGATCGTCATTATCCTCGGCTTTTAATCCTTGTCCCGGTATTTCTAAATATGATTTCACATTATTATGATTTATTACTCCATTATCTTCACAATACCTAACAATTGCTTTAGACAACGGATGATTCGACAACAACTCCACTTGATAAACTAATTTTAACATCTGTTCATCAATGATTTTAATATCACTTACTTCAGCTTTTCCTTTAGTAACTGTACCAGTTTTATCAAATATTACCGCATTGACTAGGTGCGTAGTTTCTAAAGCTTCACCACTTCTAATAAGAATTTGGTTAGTCGCACCCTTACCAGTTGCAACAATAATTGCCATCGGTGTTGCTAGTCCCATTGCACACGGACAAGCAATAACTAATATAGCTGTAAATATCTTTAAAACAAACCCAATATCTTTGCCCATAATTAGCCAAATAATTGAAACAACAATACTTAAAATAATTATAATAGGCACAAATACTCCTGCAACCTTATCCGCTACTTTTGATATCGGTGCTTTCTTTTCTAATGCCTCTTTAACAAAAGCAATAATCTTAGCAATAGTTGTATCTTCGCCAATTTTAGTTACATTTACATATATCGCACCACTAGCACACAATGAACCCGCAACAACATTACTACCAACTTCTTTTTCTACGGGTATACTTTCACCAGTCAATAATGATTCATCGACACTACCATTACCTTTAATAATAGTTCCATCTAAGGGAAATTTCATCCCACTTTTAACTAAAATTGTATCACCAATTTTAATTGTTTGTGTAGCTACCTCTTTAATCTTCTCATCTTTAACTAATAAAGCTGTATCACTAGTCAAATCCATCAGACTTTTAATCGCAGATTTCGTTTTTTCTTTATTGTATTCTTCTAAGTATTTACCCACTCCCACTAATGCCACTACCATACTACTAGATTCGAAATATAAGTTGTGCATAAATATCATCGGATTTTCATTAATAAATAACATTACTATGAAACTGTAAACAAAAGCCACACTACTACTCAAAGCAACTAAACTATCCATATTAGGAACACCTAAAAAAAGCGACTTAAATCCATTAATATAAAAATTTTTACCTAAATAAATAACAATAATAGAAATCAACATTTGAACAATCGCAAAATTGTAACTATTTACCATCGGTCTTATAATAGTCGGAAGATAATTATCCCCAAAAAGCATATTTCCCATTGTTAAATACATTAACAAAAAAGACAAAACCAAAGAAATAATCAATTTGAGTTTAGTATAACTTTTCTTCATTACAACGTCCTTCTTAATAATTTCTGCATTTTGTAATGAAGCATCAAAACCCGCTTTTTGAATCTTACCGATAATTTTACTACTATCGAGAAGATTCTCGTCATATTCAATAGTCATCGTATTCATCGGTAAATTTACATTACTAAAAGTAACGCCATCTAACTTACGAGTAACTCTTTCAATCGCACTACTACAGCTCGCACAATGCATGCCAGTAACATCATAGACTTCTTTCTTCATATTATCACCCGTTATTAGTATATACCCCCTATAGGTATATTGGAAGAGATATGCTCAAAAAAAGATTCAATACTATTGAACCTCCCTCTTTGGATATTTAATTTTTAATTCCGATACCTTTTCTAATTTTATCGGTTGATAATACTCTACCAACCAATCAACAATCAATTTTGATATATCCTGTTGATAATTGGGGGAAGATAATTTCAACTCTTCACTATTATTTGTTAAAAAACCACATTCAATAATAAACGAAGGTTGTTTCGCATCCTTAAGAATAATCCATGGATCCCTTTGTGCATGTAATCCTGTCCCTTGAATATTATTAAAATACTCTTGCATGTTGTCTGCCAATTCGTAATATTGTGGATCACGCACTAATATTTGCGTACCCTTAATAGAACTATCATCTTCGTTAGCGTTTTGATGGATACTAATAGCAAAGTCCGCATTAGACCCGTTAATCACATCTAGTCTTTCTTGAACTAAGGCATTATTACCAGTATTAGTCATATAAACTTTTGCCCCTAAATTTTCTAGTTCTTTCTTCAAAATATTCGCAATATCAATATTTATTTGCGATTCATAAACTCCTGTATTAACACCAATTGTTCCTGGATCAGTTTCACCGCCATGACCTGAATCCAAAACGATATCAAAATCAAACAATGGTAATCTTGTATCAATTACCACATGTTCTGGACCAATAACTTTAATCCCAATAAAAACACCTAAACTTAGACACAATACCCATATTATTTGTAAAACTCTAAATTGTTTATCTCTCTTACTCTTCTTCATAACTATTCCACAATTTCATATATTGGTTCTAAAGGAAAAACTTTATAATAAATTTTTACCAAAGCAAAACCCAAACCTATAAAAAGCAAACAAGAAAAGAAAACAATCAACAATCTCTTTCGTAATTGTCTCTGTCTTCTTTTAAGATATTCTTTTTTTGATATTTTTTTATTAGACATATATACCCCACAACCAACATTATAACACAGATAAAACGACATTAATCAAGAGGCCGCAATTTAATCATAACTACTTCTGGCCGATTATAAATACGCGGAACAAAAGTATTTTCTTTTGCCAAGCCCCTATTCACAATCATTTTACTATTATTGACATTATATAATCCAGCTGCATATTTAGGAAATAACCATTCATCAGGTGCAACTAATCCATTTAGCAAACCGGGAATTCGCCATTGTCCACCATGAGCATGACCAGCAAGAACTAAATCATAATTATATTTTAAATAATCCTCGATATAAGATGGACGATGAGTCAACAATATATTAAATTTTGCATCATCCAAAGTTATTTTACTCAACTGATCATCCTTTGATTCAATATAATCATCAATACCACAAACATTAACTCCTTTAAGATCAAAACAAGTACCTTCTAAAACAGTAGCTCCGAGTTTTCGGATTTTTTTCTTAATATTTTCAATATCCTTAGTCCAATATTCATGATTGCCACTGACAAAATAAACCGGATAATCCAACTTCAACATCGTTATATAATGATATGACCAATAAGTTGACATCTTTTCGTCAACCATATCACCACCCAATAAAACAACATCCGGATTTATCGCATATATCCGATCCATTAAATCTTCACCATAATCACAACCATGCAAATCACTAATAAAAGCAATAGTAATATCTTCTGTAATTCGCCTATCCTTAATTTCATAAGGAGTAATTTCAATGATTAAATTCATCCCCATGATAAACAACATCATTAACACAACTAATCCTAACCCTAAAAGCCAATAAATGAATTTTTTCATACATACCTCCTAAGTAGGAACTTATATTTTCTACTAAACTTTAGCTAATTCTTCTACTAATTTCTTCAAACTAATAATTGTTTCTTCTTTAATACCCGAGTTAATTGTAATATTATTTTCTAATACATTTATATTTTTCATATTACAAATATAATCCAACATAATTTTTTTAGCCTGTGGCGCCCAAGAACCATTTTCAATCAATGCAACTGAACGATTTTGATAATTTTTAGCCTTAAGGTGATTTAAGAAATCTTCCATAACTGGGAATATCCCCATATCATAAGTACAACAAGCTAATACTAGTTTATCATAACGAAATGCATCTTCTAACACTTCCGATAAATCACTACGGTTTAAATCAAACAAACTAACCTTAACTCCTTTGTCTTCTAATAATTCTTTTAACATTTTACAGGCTTTCAATGTATTGCCATGAATTGAAGCACAAGCTATGGTCACCCCATTATCTTCCGGTTGGTAACTACTCCATATTTGATATTTACCCAAATAATACTCTAAATTTTCCGTTAAAACTGGCCCATGTAATGGACAAATGTTTTCAATACATAAACCACTTAACTTGCTAAGTGCATTTTGTACTTGTACGCCATATTTGCCAACAATATTGAAATAATATCTTCTTGCTTCACAAGCCCAATCTTCATCTTCATCTAATGCTCCAAACTTACCAAAGGCATCAGCAGAAAATAAAGTTCTAGAAACACTTTCATAAGCCATCATAACTTCAGGCCAGTGGATCATTGGTGTAAAAACAAACCGTAAACTCATTTCCCCAAAACTGATAACATCATTATCCTTAACAATAATCTTCTTATCTTCAATATCAAAATCAAAGAAATTGTTCATCATTTTAAAAGTAGAAGCATTACCAATTATCTTCGCATTAGGATAAATCTCCATAACTCTTTTAAGACTACCACTATGATCAGGCTCCATATGTAAACATACAATATAGTCTAGTTCTCTTCCATTTAATGCTTGTGATAGATTAATTAGCCATTGATCAAATTTTCTTAGATCGACACAATCCATTAATACTGTTTTCTCATCATTAATTAAGTAAGAATTATAACTCACTCCATTAGGAACAACATATTGACTTTCAAATAAGTCAATCTCTCTATCATTAACCCCGATATAAATTATTTTATTAACTTGCATATTTTCTCCCATCCTTAAGCAACCACACTCAAATTTAAAAATTAACCCATCAAATGATATATTTAATTATATCACATCAAAAATATAAAAAGAAATATCTTCACTATCAAGATATTTCTTTTTCTTACAATGAAAATTAGATATTATTTCCCACTTTTAAATAATGCAATTTAACATACTTACCCATAAAATACTCTACTCTTGCTTTAATATGAACAGGTGTTATATTATCCACAAACAACGTTTTTTCTTCATAATATTCTAAATTCGTAATAAATTGACAACGTTCACATTTCTCACAACGTTTCCAAAATATTTCATAACAACGCTTACCCAAACAATCATCTTTTCTTTTTTTAATGATTTCACAAGCCGAATCATTAATATAAAGAATTTCACTAGTAACCGCATCGCTAATAAACACCGGATCTGTCATTTCATCAAATATTTCCATAGTTTTATCTTTATAATCAACCATTGGAACATATTCCATTTCAGGAGTAAATATTTCAAACTTACTCTTACCATTACGTTTAGCTGATATTAAGGCCATATCAGAATTACGATATAAATCTTTATGATTAGTTCCAAATTCAGGGCAATAACAAACACCAGCTGAACAACTAATATCAATATTATCCTTTTCCAAATGGAATTTCCGACAAAGAAGAGACATTTTT
>JBATBW010000090.1:0-4650 GCA_049662565.1 Erysipelotrichaceae bacterium
GATAAAGCATCATAATACAAATCTTTCGTATTTTCAATCTCTTTTTCAATACTAATATACTTTCCAACCAAATACCCATTTTGATAAAGCAACAACAACATCAATAAACGACACATCCTTCCATTACCATCATTAAAAGGATGAATACAAAGAAAATCACCAACAAAAGTCGCAATAAGAATAAGAGGATCAACAAGCTCTAAAGCAACAGTCCTTTGATAACTTTCACATATCGCACCAATAGCCATTGGTGTTTCAAAAGGAGTAACCGGCGTAAACCTAGTTACCACAGAATTATCAGCTTTGACCTCATTAATATAATTTTGGACATTCTTATATTTCCCACCATAACTAAAACCCGTATGCTTCAAAAGAAGTTTATGTAACTGAAGAATATGATTAGACTGGATACAAATAACATCATGATCATCATGAATTAGATTTAAAACATCACGATAACCAATAATCTCTTTTTCATCACGAGTTTTAGGCATAGTAGTATCATTAACTAACTGTTTCATTCGCGAACTAGTAGTGACAATACCCTCAATTTTATTTGAACTATCACAACTTTGGATTCTCGCAATTTTTACCAATCGATCTAATTCAACCAAATTTTGCCGAAAATACAATTCTTGTCTTCCTTTACACTCATTAATTTTCGCAATATATCTTAATATATCACCATCCCATTTCATCATAGAAAGCTTTGAATAATCAAATGTTCGCATATTACCACCTACTTTATCATCTAACACTATTTCTATTCGTCCAAATAATATAACAAATTAGACAAAAAAGCAACACTTAAACAAAACAACAAACATGTACCTAATTAATTATCATAAAAAAAAGGCATGCATAATTGCACACCTAATTAGTTAAACTATTTAACTGATTCAAAGAATTTGATAGTACGAACCATTTGGCTTGTATAACTGTTTTCGTTATCATACCAAGAAACAACTTGTACTTGGTAAGTATCTTCATCAATTTTAGAAACCATAGTTTGAGTAGCATCAAAGATACTTCCATAAGTACTACCAATAACATCACTTGAAACGATTTCTTCTTCGTTATATCCAAATGATTCAGTAGCTGCAGCTTTCATAGCAGCATTGATAGCTTCAACAGTGATATCTTTACCTTTAACAACTGCAACTAAAATTGTAGTTGAACCAGTAGGAGTTGGAACACGTTGAGCAGAACCAATTAATTTTCCTTTTAATTCAGGAATTACTAAACCGATAGCTTTTGCAGCACCTGTTGAGTTAGGAACGATATTGCAAGCACCAGCTCTAGCTCTTCTTAAATCACCTTTACGGTGAGGACCATCTAATAACATTTGGTCACCAGTATAAGCATGAACAGTAGTCATGATACCACTAGAAATTGGAGCTAAATCATTTAATGCTTTAGCCATAGGAGCTAAGCAGTTTGTAGTACAACTTGCAGCAGAGATAATAGTATCTTCAGCAGTTAATACTTCATGGTTAACATTAAATACGATTGTTGGTAAATCATTTCCAGCAGGAGCAGAAATAACAACTTTTTTAGCACCAGCTGTGATATGAGCTGCAGCTTTATCTTTAGATGTATAGAATCCAGTACATTCTAATACTACATCTACATCTAATGCACCCCAAGGTAATTTAGAAGCATCAGCTTCTTTATAAATTTTGATTTCTTTTCCATCAACTACGATAGAATCTTCTTTTGCAACAACTTCATGTCCTTCATATCTGCCTTGTGCTGAATCATATTTTAATAAATGAGCAAGCATAGCAGGTGCTGTTAAATCATTGATTGCAACTACTTCATAACCTTCTGCCCCAAACATTTGTCTGAAAGCTAAACGACCAATACGGCCAAAACCATTAATAGCAACTTTTACCATTAATAAATCCTCCTTGTTTACAATTTGATTATACTATTTTAAATTTAAATGTCAATTGATAATCATTTGACAAAACACTTTTTTTTAACTATTTATCTAAGATCTTCCAATAATATATCAATTACGCGTTTACAACCAACAATGCTCAGATTTACCCAATGAATTAAATTATTTATCCAACTTTAAAACTTTTTTTAACAAAATTTAACTTTTTTTTGATAACTTTTTAAAAAGTAATCGCTTACATTTTGAGACAGTAAAAAAAGACAAATTTCTAAATCGCAATAAATTCACAAAATAACCCTTTTTCGTCCAAAAAACAACAAAAAACACCATTTTATTATAACAATGACACAAAAACATATTATTATTAATTTGTCAATAACAAATGAAAAGTTAACCGCTACCATAAAGCATTAAGTTTGACATCGCCCTATATAAATGATATAAATTAGATGTAAAAAAGAAAAGGAGATTTATTATGGAAAATAATAAAATTTACGAAGATTTTAAAGGTCATTTGTGGCAAAACGAAATCAATACTCGTGATTTCATTCAAAACAACTACACTCCATATGATGGAAATGAAGATTTCTTAGTAGGTCCTACAGAAGCAACAGAAAAACTATGGGCGCAACTACAAGAACTACAAGCTCAAGAAAGAAAACAAAACGGTGTATTAGATATGGATACTCACATCGTTTCTACCCTAACTTCTCATGAAGCAGGATACTTAAACAAAGACTTAGAAGCAGTAGTGGGGTTACAAACTGATAAACCATTAAAAAGAGCATTTATGCCATTTGGTGGAATCCGTACAGCAATGAGCGCATGCTCAACAAACGGATATGAAGGCGATCCAGAACTAGATCGAATCTTCACTGATTATCATAAAACTCATAACCAAGGTGTATTCGATGTTTATACTCCAGAAATGAGATTAGCACGTTCTAACAAAATCATCACTGGTTTACCAGATTCATACGGACGTGGAAGAATCGTCGGAGACTATCGTCGTGTAGCTTTATACGGTATCGACTTCCTAATCGAAGAAAAGAAAAGAGACTTATACATCTTAGGCGAAAGCGGAGTAATGACTGAAGAAACTATCAGAAACCGTGAAGAAGTAAGCGACCAAATCCGCGCACTACAAGGCATGAAAGAAATGGCAGCTATTTATGGTTATGACATTTCTAAACCAGCAACAAACGCTAAAGAAGCCGTTCAATGGTTGTACTTTGGATACTTAGCAGCAATCAAAACTCAAAATGGAGCTGCAATGAGCGTAGGACGTGTATCAACATTCTTAGATATCTATATTGAAAAAGATTTAAAAGCTGGTCTAATCACTGAAGCTCAAGCTCAAGAATTAATCGACCACTTAGTAATGAAATTAAGAATGGTTAAATTTGCACGTATCCCTGAATACAATCAACTATTCTCAGGTGACCCAGTATGGGCAACGCTTGAAGTAGGTGGATTAGGACAAGACGGAAGACATATGGTTACAAAAACTGACTACCGTTTCTTAAATACCCTAATCAACATGGGTCCATCTCCTGAACCAAACTTAACAGTTTTATATTCAGAAAGATTACCAGAAAATTTCCGTAAATATTCTTCAAAAATCTCTATAGAAACAAGTTCAATCCAATACGAAAACGACGATGTAATGCGTCCAGTATGGGGAGATGATTATTCAATTTGTTGTTGCGTAAGTGCTACACAAACCGGTAAAGAAATGCAATTCTTTGGTGCCCGTGCTAACTTAGCAAAATGCTTACTATACGCAATTAACGGTGGTAAAGATGTAAAAACTAAAAAACAAGTTGCTCCAGCATATGCCGGCGTTACAGGCGATCATTTAGACTATGATGATGTAATGGCAAAATATGATGTAATGTTAGACTGGTTAGCAAAATTATATGTAAACACATTAAACTGCATTCAATTCATGCACGATAAATATAACTACGAAGCAGCAGAAATGGCTTTAATCGATACTGATGTAAGAAGAACATTTGCAACAGGAATTGCTGGATTCTCACATGTAGTTGACTCGTTATCGGCAATCAAATATGCCGATGTTAAAATCATCCGTGATGCTGACGGTCTAGCTGTTGACTTTGAAACAACTGGCGACTTCCCTCGTTACGGAAATGATGATGACCGCGCTGATGATATCGCAATTTGGTTATTAAAAACATTCTTACAAAAATTAAAATCAAACAAAACTTACCGTAATGCGGAAATGACAACATCAATTCTAACTATTACTTCAAACGTAGTATACGGTAAAGCAACAGGAAGCTTACCTGATGGAAGAAAAGCTGGTGCTCCACTTGCTCCAGGTGCTAACCCAGCATATGGTGCAGAACAAAACGGACTATTAGCTTCATTAAACTCAGTAGCTAAATTACCTTATGAATATGCATTAGACGGAATTTCAAACACACAAACAATCAATCCTGACGCTTTAGGTCATGACGATGAAGAAAGAAAAGAAACATTGACAACATTATTAGATGGTTACTTCCGTCAAGGCGCTCACCACCTAAATGTTAATGTATTTGGTGTAGAAAAATTACAAGATGCTATGGAACATCCAGAAAAACCTGAATATGCAAACTTTACAATTCGTGTATCTGGATACGCTGTTAAGTTCATTGATTTAACTAAAGAACAACAAATGGACGTTATTTCAAGAACTTGCCACAAATCAATATAATGAGTACTAAAGGATACATCCACTC
>JBATBW010000091.1:0-4904 GCA_049662565.1 Erysipelotrichaceae bacterium
TGAGTAGAACTTTCGTTTATACGAAATGTATCCTTGTGAATCAACTTTTACGGATGACGATTTGATTTGGTATAGATTTCTTATCTTTACTTGTGGTAAAGGGGATAAGAAATCTTTTTCTTTTTTATATGCAATATAGGTATTCTTCCTGTTTCAGGATGACATAGTCCATTGATGCGTTCGTTTATTTCTTTTAGTTTATCAAACTGTACATTATTAAATGATCATTTTTGTGCATTTTTACTTTAGCATTTTTACTCCCTACCTTTAGAGTAAAAAAAGATTATTTTGAACACGCTTTCTTAATAAATAATTTGTAAAAATAATTACAAACTATGAAAATTTTAGCATTTAGTTTCAAAGTTTCAATCATCCACCTTATAGAGTGAATAGTGGTATCTACAACAAAGTGTGCAATAAAAAAGCGACTGGAAGATTTCTCTTTCAATCGCTTCAATGATGATATTTATTTGTTCTATAGTATCTTCGATACATTTCAATTATACTTCAAAGTTTTCTTAGTGATAAAACCATTTTATCCTGACTTTTTCATATAATATAATCCTTTTCATCATTTCACCATTTGCTAATTGTGTCTGACACTTCATCTTTCACTATAAAAGTACCATCGTTAATTTCTGATAGATGTAATTTTATCTTAAATATCAACTCAATCAACTTCCCTTTATTCATTTTCGCCTTGTCTTTATCAAAAATTTCAGCTGAATTATCAGTTCCTAGATTGTAAAAAGACATAAATATTTGCTGAGCTTCACAGTCCAATTTCCTAATTTGCTCGTCTTCATCAACAACTTTTATCGATGTATACGCTGTATCAGACTCTAAATTGTAATACTCTTTCCATATTGGCCCGTTAAATAAATCTAGTTTAATCTTTAATTCTTTCATTTTTTATTTCCTCCTTGGATACATCGAAATGATAAAGCCATTTAATCCTATTCCCGAAATAACATAATATTTGCTATCGTATTCAAATATACTCTCGTATCCATTATTCTTGAAAGTATTCTTGACCACAGTACCTTCTTCAATTACTTTCTTAAGATATGACGGAATTTCATTTTTGCTCACTCCTAAAGCTTTTCGAAAATCACTCTCATGACTATCAATAATATGCGTTAATCCTTTACTCTCATCTCCTATTTCTAACCAGAGTAACCTGCCTTTAGAATCTTTAGTAACCATGACTACATCCTCTTCATTTAACTTCTTTCCACTATTGCGAAGCTCGTCCATTAGATGTGCTGGTTTCAAATAGCCTTTTGTACTACTGTAATTGCCGCTAATACCACTGCCCATTAACTGACCTTCTTTCTTTTTGTTGATATCCAGTCAGCAAAGTGAATAAATTTTGTTTGATCCTTAAATTCACCAAATACACTTTCAGGCATACTCCCATAAACAACTACAACTTCTGGTTCTAACTCATTAATCATTTCTTTCAAACCATTTTTAAAGTAGTTTCTATTTTTTTATTTCGCATCAGTCCATAAGTTCCAACGGAAACAATGCTATTTCGTGGTAAACCAACAAACGAAATTTTTTCTGTTAACTCTATGGTAGTAAAAGTTCTCTCATCACTCCATCTAACATTTGGTATTACATAAATCCCTTGAGACTGTAGATAACATCCAACTGCTCTATTCATATAAAGGTTTGTCATTTGAGCGATTAGAGGCATATCTCTATAAAGAGAACAATCCGGAGCTATTACACCAGCAAACTCTTTTAATTCTTCGACATAGTCTTTTGTTGCATAAAGTAAATCTCTGAATTCTATGTCATTTTCATAAAAATGAACGAATTCACTTTTATCCTTACTTTTCTTTCGTTGTGAAAATGGAATTAATGCTTTTGGAATTTTCTTTTCTTTGGGTTTTTCAATTACCGGAATTTCAAAAACACTTGCAAATCTCGCATTTCTCACTAATTCTTGATTTAATCCATCATCAATGATATTATTCAATTTAAAATCCTTTCTACCGTTATCGGTTATCAATTTAATTAATCTAGATTTTTTAGAAAGGACATGTTACAATTCTCTTGTATAGTTGGATTGCAACATATCCATTATTGAGTACTCTCAATCTTTGCCGAGATTAGGAGTGCTTTTTTTTATCACAATCATATACATCACCTCCTTAAATTATCTAATACCATTTACTTCTTTCTTCTTGAAATAATAATTCATCCTCATAACTATAAAGATTACTTTGAGGGCAAACATTGTCTAAAAAACGGGCATATTTAAATAAAATAATATCATCATATTCTTTTTGCGATCTGGAAAACCATTCGATATTTGTTTTAGCTAACGTTTCTATCCTTTTATTTGCCGCCTGTCTAGACACACCAAACTTATCCACGAGAAATTGTACCGTTATTAGAACACCTCTCCTTTGAAGTTCTCTTAATAATTGTTCTGGCATTAAAAGCTGAGCCGTAAAGTAATTTGTTTCCACTTCATTCCGAATATATGTTTCATGCTCTTTTTTTGAAAAATCATGATCCAATTCTGTGTGTCCAAATTCATGAATGATTGAGAAATTAATATGAGTTTGAAGTTTTGTATCATCATAAAAGATAATTGATTTGTTACCTATCTTCATGATAATTGCCGATTCACTTCCGAAATCTGTAATATCAACACCATATCTTCTTGCAGTCGCAAACGTCTTACATCTAATCTCCGAAAGTTCCTTAACTAATACTATAGGATTGAATGGAAAATTAGAGATAGCATTTGAACGAACTAATATCTCATTTGCTTTTACATATGATTTTTCAAAATTTGGGTTTTTCATTTTCACCATCTAATTTAGCCCTCATCATCAAATATATCATCAAAAACGGCTTTCAAAACATCCTCAGCCTTTTTTAGTTTTTCGGGGTCTAACTTTCTTAAATTTCTTTGAAGATATTGAAGATCATTTGATATATTTTCCTCGCTTCCTAATAGAAAATCTATACTTGTGCCTAATGCCTTTGCTATTCTAACTAACACATCACTTCTTGGAGTTCTATCTCCACTCAAATAATATGAAATTGCTGATTCGGTAACATTTGCTCGCTTAGATAATTCTTTTTGTGTCAATCCTTGTTCTTCCATCAAATACATAACTTTTTCACTAAAAACAGTCATCTTTTGTCCTCCTAGATAATTATCATTCTTAATATATCAATAAGTTATAACTATGTCAAGTAAATTCGCGTTTTAAGTCAATTTTCTTGACGAATTATATTTCATTGTGTGTTTCCTTTTATTCTTTTAACTCTAATTAGTAGGCTTATATAATTTTCCTAGTATAACTGTTCTCATATTTATACACTTGTAATTTCTGTTTTCATTAATGTTGTATTTTGTATTAGCAAATAAATTCCATTATTTTTTCAACAATCTATACTCAATTGGTTGTACGTAATTGATTGTTTTTTTGCGGTTTTGTTGAGTTGTCATTATAATATGAATTTATAATACTTAATCTTACTTTATGAAAAGTTTTGGTTACATTTTTCATTACATGAAAAGAATCAACTGCAATTGGTAACCTGGGGAATATTTGTTGAATTGAGTTAAAATAGTGTTGATTCATATTAATACAGATCATTTTTATATCGATTTGAAACATATCAATCACTTTTCATGTTTGAAAGTTGCATTTGTCAACTCAAAATTGACCCATTGCGCTAAAGAATTATTGCCCCCCTGATCTATGATTCTTTATTCACGTAAATCCTTGTTTTTTTCTAATTCTAGCGTTTCTCTTAATCTATACGAATCACATTTAATATTGATTATATACGCTTTATGAGTTAGCTTATCTACTAATGGTGTTGTTATGATCGGATCAACGAATATATCTGACCATTTGTTGAATAATAATTTAAAGAATAATTGACTTTTAACAATATCGAAACTGATATATCCTAATTCATCTAATATTACTAGATCGTAGTGCATAAATTATAATTTATAATTTGTTAACTTAGTAAGTGTCATAGTTTCTTTTAGTTCAGTTATTAAGTTAACATAGATATGTATAATGCTGTTTTTCGTGCTTCGCAAGCTAACATACCTAGTGCTATAGCTAAACGTATTTCATCACACAAAACATAAATCACTCTAATTATTTTCGCACACATTATTAAATATAGTGTGGGTGATTTTTATTGGTTTTTTAATTTTATTATGCTACAATATTAAAAGTAAAATTATATCTTAAAAGTAGGTGAAACGATGGACAATAAAAATATTGCAAAACAAGTACTTATTAAAATGAATGGTGTAGCTAAAACATCTGATTTTATTGCAAATGGAATATCGGCACAGGAGGTGACAAAACTTTGTAACAAAGGTTTGTTGGAACGCATACGACATGGTTATTATCAGTTATCTTCGTCTACCAATACTTCAGAAGAATATTTGCTTAAGACCCTTGTACCACAAGGTATTGTATCGTTAGAATCAGCCTTGTTTCATTATGGATATAGTGATTTTTCCCCTCGTAAGTGGTTTATAACTGTTCCTCGTTCTATCTCAAGAGCAAAGCTAAAGGTTGATGGCTTGCCAATAAAAACAATTTATGTAAAAAATACACTTTATGATTTAGGAAAAACGGAATCCATTTTTAACGGAGTTAATCTACCGATTTATGATAGAGAGCGAACTATATGTGACTGTTTCAAGCATCGTGCAAAGTTAGACAATGAAATATTTAACAAAGCATTAAATGCTTATGTGCGTGATAATAAAAAAAATCTTTCAAACCTTTCTAAGTATGCGAAAGAGCTTCGTGTTTATAAAAAGGTTATGGAAATAATGGAGATAATGCTAAATGGCTGATCTTGCTGCATCTATACTTGCTAAACTAAAAAACAAATCC
>JBATBW010000092.1:0-2961 GCA_049662565.1 Erysipelotrichaceae bacterium
CTTTATTCGAGTAGTTGTTTAACTGACCGCTAACGTTAAAAATAAACGATGGTGGCGTATGCGGTTTAGTAGATTCCGCCACTATTGTTTATTGATTGTTAGTAGCTGGACGGATGGTTAAAAAAAATTAAATCAACATTAAAAAATAATTAAAATGAAACAATTAGCATCAGTAAGAGCAAATTTAAGTTTTTCAGTAGAAAATGGTTCAACTGAATTAAAACCATTGGTAGAAGTAATATTACTTACTTATAAACCAGAATATTCATTTAATGCAAAAAGTGAAATACAACAAAAAAGAGCATTAGACGAAACAAGATTATGTTTAAGCACAGATGGATTAAACCAAATGATTGCAAATTTACAATTGACATTGGCACAACTTCAACAATACGAACAAATGGCTATTGCTTTAAATCAAGTTGTAACTGCGATGAAAGTTGATGATAAACCGAAAACGTAGTCTTGCTACTAACGTTTGGCAGCTACACGATGCCAGCCTATGCGGTTGCGTTGATTCGGCTGGTATTATGTAAATGCTGTTAGTAGCTGGACGGATTATTTAAAAACTAAATATTAATTATAAAAATTAAAAAAAATGAGTAAAAGACAATTAAAACAAATTAAGATTTTTAGAATATCAGACTATCAATTAATTTCAGACTTGGAAGAAGATGTGAACAACTATGTGATTGAAAGATTTAATAAAGAAGGTAACTTTCCATCTATTGAAACGAATTCTAAATTTATTTCTATTATTAGCGAATGTCTTGTTGAAACGGAATCGTAGTCTTGCTACTAACGTTTGCGTGTATAGGAAGTGCGGGATTAAATAATCACTATATTTCAGTTTAAGACTGATTTTACTGATACAGACCAAATTTTAAATTAAGTCTAAAACCCGCATTTACTATACACGTTGTTAGTAGCTGTTTATCTAATTTACATTTATTTTTAAAATATCTGTAAATTTATTAGGTTATGCAGAAATAAGTCGTATATTTGTATAACAAAATAAAACAAATAGAAATTATGACAACTACAGGAAACATCATTACACGGACTTACGGACAAAATACTTTTACTTTTAATGTTGGAGAAATGCTAACAAATAAAGGTAGTAAGAAGTTTGTTTTTGTTGAGCAAGTTACAGAATGGACGGAAGAAGATAATGAAATATTTGGATTTATAATGCCAAATACTGTAACAAGTTGGAAATTTTATTTTGATGTTATTACAACTGAATTTGGAGCTATTAATTTAGCAGGTAAAAAATTAATTCAAAACTGGAAAAATCTATAATTATGCAAGTATCTAAAAAAGAAAAAAGATTTTATGAAGTTTTTACAGAACGTGGACATAATCAAAAAGCGTTAGTAAACTTTATTTTAGGGGCAAGAAGAAGCCCAATGTATGGAAGTATATTTCATATTAATGGACTTTGTGAAAAATTAAAATCTGAATTATCAAAAATATATCACGGTAAATTAGATTTTGAAATTGATGGAAAACCAGTAAGAACATTTATATCTGAAACGTGGGATTTATAAAAAATACAGATAATAAAAAAGGCGTTGAAGCCAATAAAAACCTTAATACAGATAAAAAAAATGAGTTGTGAAGAAAAAAGAAATGGATAAGCAAAAAAGATTTGAATTTAGTAGAATTAATGAAGGGTGGGGGTTAACTTTTATTTTAAATCCTAAATATTTCTGTTTAGAATTAATTTGGTTTCAATTTGTAATAAATTTTAATTATGAATAGACAATCAATAATCGTTTTTGTTCAAGGCGAACGAATAGAAACTTATGGTAACTTAAAAAAGTGTTGTGAAATTGAAGGATTGAAATACCATACTTTAGCACGTTTAAAATTCCCTATTCGGCTAAATGATGTTGTTATACATAAAACGCTGTTTAAATAGCTACTAACGTCCCCACGGTTGTCGCTGGACGGCAATTGAAAACAAATATTAACTTAATAAATTAAATCAAAAATGGAATACAAAATTAAAAAAGGAGATAGATTTCTTTGTTTAGAAGATTACATAATGGATGATGACAGAATTGCCTACACTAAAGGTAAAACGTATTTTTCTGAATTAGATGGCAAAATTACAGATAATGAATTTGAAGTATGGCACGAAATGGGAGGACAAATTGACTTTTTTGAATATTTCAAATTAGTTCCTTTTGGTTATGTGTTTTAGTAGCATCTCGCATAACGTTTTGCAACTTGTGGTAGTTTGGGGTAAATAAACCCTGAACTTCGGAGTTAAGACAGATTTTACAAATACAAGACCAAAAATAAATTAATAACTAATGCCCGAATTACCACAAATTGCTGTTATGCACTGGCACGGGAATTTAAAACAAAAAGTAAATGAAAAACTTTATAGAAATATTAGAAAAAGAGTATCAAGAAGAAAATGAATATAACGAATGTTTAGGTTCACGTTTAGATTTTATTGGAGAAACAATATTTAACTTCACAATGTATGATGGAGATGCAAGTGAACGTTTTGCTTTAAAAATGATTGAAGTAATTGAATGTATAATAAACAGAACTACATTTGAGTATCAAAAAGAAAATTACGATAATTATTTAACAATGGTTAATATGCCTTTTTTAGTTGACAAATTAGATTGGGGTGGTTCTATTCGTGGTGCTTGGTTAGATTACTCAAAAGAATACACCGTATCGTATGACATTAAAATTGAAAAAGAAGAAATAGAGCTATTTTTGACACAGTTGATAAAATGGTATTATGAAAACGAAAAGTAGTGCTTGTGCATAACGGATGGTGCTATGGGATGCCCGCCTATGCGGTTGCGTATATTCGGCGGGTATATTATAGCACTTGTTACCTGCTGTTTATTTTTTTTTGTAATTATTTTTAATATTTTTCTATAAAATGTATCGTTTATATAAATATTAGTTGTAAATTTACATCAGCAATAA
>JBATBW010000093.1:0-1695 GCA_049662565.1 Erysipelotrichaceae bacterium
AACATAAACTATTCATATTCGTCTCCTTATTCACATCTTTATTTTACAATAACAAAAATAAAAGTAAATACCTATTGAAAAAAATACTTGCATTGATATAATTAAAAGGACGAAAGGTGGTAACATTTATGGCAATATTAGTTACAGGAGGAGCTGGATACATCGGCTCTCATACTTGTGTTGAATTATTAAACGAAGGGTTTGATATCGTAATAGCGGATAATTACTATAATTCAAAACCCGTAGTATTAGATCGTATTAAATCTATAACAAACAAAGACTTCCCTTTTTATGAAGTAGATGTTTGTGATTTAGAAAAAGTTGAAAAGATTTTCCAAGAAAATAATATTGAGGCCGTCATTCACTTTGCCGGTTACAAAGCCGTAGGCGAAAGCGTTGCAAAACCAATTATGTACTATCGCAATAATATCGATTCTGCGCTTACAGTATTAGAAGTAATGAAAAAACATAATTGTAATAACTTTGTATTTTCAAGTAGTGCCACAGTATATGGAAATCCTAAATCATGTCCGATCAAAGAAGATTTCCCGTTATCAACTACTAATCCTTATGGCACAACAAAATTATTCATCGAAAGAATATTGACTGATGCAGCATTTGCGAATAAAGACTTAAGCATTGCCCTATTACGTTATTTCAATCCCATTGGTGCTCATAAAAGTGGACTATTAGGCGAAAACCCTAATGATATCCCTAACAACTTAATGCCTTACATTGCGAAAGTCGCAACTAAAGAATTAGAAAAATTACATGTATTTGGTAACGATTATGACACTAAAGATGGAACTGGTGTCCGCGACTATATTCACGTAGTAGATCTAGCAAGAGGACATGTAGCCGCAATCAAAAAGATTCTTAAATCAAAAGGAGTTAAAGCCTATAATTTAGGAACAGGTGTTGGTTATTCTGTATTAGAAATTGTAGAAAATTTCTCTAAGATCAACAATATCGAGATCCCTTATGTAATTGACCCACGCCGTCCTGGCGATATCGCTATGTGTTATGCTGATGGAACCCTTGCAAAAGAAGAATTAGGATTTACTACTCTATATAATATTACCGACATGTGTCAAGATACTTATAACTTTATAATGGCAGAAACAAAAAGAAATCGTGAATAATCATGATTTCTTTTTTTATACCTACAAACTAATGGCGATATTATTTATAGTCAACAAAATTTGGTTGACTACTATTTTTTATTAGCCTTTTATCTTTATTAGTTATTTAATAACTTCAAAATTATAAGAAGTTTCACTATGATACTTTTCGCCCTTATTTAACACAACATTTGGAAAATTATCATGATTAATTGCATCTGGGAATGATTGCGTTTCTAAAGCCACTCCCCCATGCATTTTAAAAGTAAATCCATCTTTATTAGTATACTCATTTAAATAATTGCCTGTATACACTTGCATCCCTGGTAAAGATGTACGAACAATCATTCTTAAATTATCACAACTTAGAATAGCAGCGATATCATTATCAATGACGAAATTATGGTCAAAACCATTACCAAATTTTAACTGTTCATCATCACAATTAATATCTTTGCCAATTAATTTTCCAATTCTAAAATCAAATGGTGTATCTTTAACATCAATATAATAACCAGTAGGTGTTAAATTTTCATCAATTTCGGTAATTCTAGTTGAGAATATTTCTAATTGG
>JBATBW010000094.1:0-8650 GCA_049662565.1 Erysipelotrichaceae bacterium
GTTGCATTACAAGCACAAGTTGAAGAATTAAGAAACGAATTAGAAAATCAACCAGTAGCTGCACCAGTTAATGAAGAATGTGGTACAAAAGTTGATATTTTAAGAAGATTAGCTAACTTAGAAGCAATCGTTTTACAAAACTATAATAATCGATAAGATTATTTAATTGACACTTTGACAATCGCTGGGAAACTAGAGGAAAGTCCATGCTCGCACTATCTGTGATGATAGTAGTGTTTGTGCTAAATGAAAAAATAAATTTAGGTAGTTTATACTAACGGCGGATGATGTCCTAAGGCAATTGCTATGGAATAGTCTATAATGTGCCACAGTGACGGAGCTTAATGGAAACATTAAGGTGGAACGCGGTAAACCCCACAAGCGAGAAACCCAAATTTGGTAGGGGAACTTTTGAAGATGAAACAGAAATTGGATAAGGACAAATTTTATTTGTAGATAAATGATTGTCACTACTTTTGTAGGACAGAACATGGCTTATAAAGTGTCATAATTTAAGCAACTATTCAGTTGCTTTTTGTTTATAATAGGAGGAAATATGAACTTACCTAATAGATTATCGTTATTCAGAATTATTTTAGTACCTATTACAATGCTAGTGTATTTATTTCCATATCAAGAATTTGGGATACAAATTCCAGTGTTTAAAATAAGTTTTGTTAGTTTGCCAGTAATTAATCTAATTGTTTTAGGTTTATTTGTTGTCGCTTCTTTAACTGATATGTTAGATGGAATGATTGCTCGTAAAAGGGGGTTAATTACGACTTTTGGTAAATTTATTGATCCAATTGCGGATAAATTATTGACGACATCTTTATTCCTTTGCTTTTTAGGAAAGGGAATTGTTCCGGTTGTTCCTGTGGCAATTATGATTAGTAGGGACATCATTGTCGATGGTATTCGGATGATTATTTCTAGTAAGGGTATTGTACTAGCAGCGGGTTATTTGGGAAAAATGAAGACGGTTTTACAAATGGTTAGTATCGTAGTTATTTTATTGAATAATTTACCATTTGAAATCTATGCTTTACCGATTAGTGATTTTATTTTATGGTTCGCAACTTTTACATCAGCTATTAGTGGTATTGCTTATTTTATGCAAGCTAAAAATTATTTGTTAGAGGATAAATAGTGGAAAATTTAGTTTTGAAATTAATTGCGAGTAACCTGACAATAAGTAGTTGTGAGAGTTTGACGGCTGGAATGTTTTCTAGTCAGCTTGCGAGTGTTCCTAATGCCTCAAAAACATTATTGGGGGCAATTGTTTCTTATAATAATTTGATAAAAGAGAAAGTAGTGAATATTGATAAAAGCATAATTGATGAAAAAGGGGTTGTATCTAGTGAAGTGGCCTTTTTGATGGCGAAAAATACTAAAGAAATTATGCATAGTGATATATGTGTTAGTTTTACTGGCAATGCCGGTCCAAGCGGCATGGAAAACAAACCGGTGGGATTAGTTTATTCTTGTATTTATTTTAATGACAGTAAATTTTTTGTTTATGAAAATAAATATGACGGTAATCGTCAACAAATTCGACAAGCTTGTATTGATGATATAGTAAATAAATTATCAGAAATATTAGGATAAATATAAGTTATCACTAATATATATATATAGGGAGGTCCTATGAAAGATAAAAATAATAATGATGTTTTGTTAAGTGAAACATTAAAACAAATTGAAAAACAATATGGTAAAGGCTCAATAATGAAATTAGGAGATCGTCCAAATATTGACGTTGATGTCATTAGTTCGGGATCATTGACTTTAGACTTGTGCTTAGGGGTTGGTGGATACCCTAAGGGAAGAATTATTGAAGTGTATGGTCCAGAATCAAGTGGTAAAACAACTTTAGCTTTGCATGCAATTGCTTCATGTCAAAAAGCGGGCGGGGTTTGTGCCTTTATTGATGCGGAAAATGCAATTGATCCGATGTATGCGAAAAACTTGGGCGTTGATATTGATGAACTGATTTTAAGTCAACCTGATAGTGGAGAACAAGCTTTAGAAATTTGCGAAATGTTAATTCGTTCTGGAGCAATTGATTTAGTTGTCATTGACTCAGTGGCGGCATTAGTGCCACAATCGGAATTAGACGGAGAAATGGGTGACTCACAAGTTGGGTTGCAAGCGCGTTTAATGTCGAAGGCGATGCGTAAATTGTCTGGTGTAATGAATAAAAGTAATTGCACGGCTATTTTCATTAACCAATTAAGAGAAAAAGTTGGAGTTATGTTTGGTAATCCGGAAACAACACCAGGGGGTAGAGCTTTAAAATTCTATTCTTCAATACGTTTAGATGTCCGTAAGAGCGAAGCTATTAAACAAGGAACGGATATTGTTGGTAACAAAGTAAACATTAAAGTAGTTAAAAATAAGGTGGCTCCACCATTTAAAGTAGCTACAGTTGATATTTTATATGGTGAGGGTATTAGTGCTTTAAATGAAGTTGTGGATTTAGGTGTAAGTTATGATATTATTGATAAATCTGGTGCTTGGTTCTCTTATAATAATGATCGTATAGGTCAAGGTCGAGAAGCGGTTCGTAGTTTCTTAAAATCTAATGAAGCGGTTTATGAAGAAATTAGAAGTAAGATTAGTGATAAATTAAATAATACAGAAAAAAAGTAATCCTTTGGGATTATTTTTTCTTTATTTATGATATAATTTCTATTATGTATTAGGAGGATGGTATGAATCGATTTAATAAATATATATTATTAATATTAGGGAATTTAATGTATGCATTTAGTATTTATTTTTTCATGATTCCTAATGGGATAAATACTGGCGGATTAATTGGGTATGCTCAATTGTTTGATCACTTGTTGTCACCACTTATTGGCAATTTTGGTTTAATTAATTTGACTGGGATTTTTAATTTAATATTGAATATTCCTTTGTTCTTATTGGCTTATAGTAAAATTAGTAAAGAATTTTTGATTAAAACCGTAGTTAGTATTGTCGTACAGTCGATAGTCTTAAGCGTAATGCCTTATCGGTCTGTGGCATTGATGCCAGATATTTTATCTAATTTAATTATTGCGGCCTTGATATGTGGTGTAGGTATTGGTTTTACATTACGTAGCAGTGGTTGTAGTGGTGGATTAGATATTTTAGGGGTCTATTTTACTAAGACGAAGAATAATTATTCGGTTGGTCGTCTAGCAATTGTTTTAAATGGAATTTTATTTTTAATTTGTGCTTTTATTTTTAATGTGCAAAGTGCATTGTATTCGATTATGTTTGTTTTAATTGTTGGTTTTGTTAGCGACAAAGTTCATTATCAAAATATTAGTATCTTTGCTTTAATATTTACCAAGAATGATGAATTAAAGGAAGTCATTATGCAAAAGATGGGTCGTGGTGTTACATATTGGAATGGTAAGGGTGGATATACTGATAGTGATGTTGGTATTTTGGCCTGTGCTTTGAATAAATATGAGATTCGAACATTAAAGAAAATTGTTGGTGATGTTGATCCTAATGCCTTTGTGATGATAAATGAGAGTAAAAATATTAACGGTAATTTTGAAAAAAGATTGTAAAACTTAGGTAATCTAAGTTTTTTTCTTTGTGAAAAGCTAATTTTAATGGAAATTTAGGCTTGTATATAATATAATGCTTGAATGTTATAACTTTAAAATGTATAATAACATTAAGGTAAAAACCTTAAAGACAATGGAGGAATATATGGATAATGTTTTACTATATTCTATTTTGTCAGGAGTAAGTTGTTTAGCTTTAGGAATTGCAATAATGCTTATTTTGAGTCGCATTGGTTTAAATAAAAATTTACAAAAATCGTCTTTAATTATAAAAGAAGCAAATATTGAATCTGAGAATTTATTGAGACAAGCTATACTTGATGGAAAAACACAAGTTCATGAAATGAAACTTGTAGCGGAAAAAGAAATAAAAGAAAAGAAAAACGAATTATCGGAAGCGGAACATAAGTTAAACCGCCGCGAAGATAATTTGACGCATCGTGATGAAAATCTTACAAATAAAGAAAAACAAATCGATGAAAAAATGCATCAAGTGACTAACAAACTTAGTGATCTTAACAAAATAGAAGAACAATTAAAAGAAAAATTAGCAGTACAAATTAATGAATTGGAAAGAGTTGCCAGCTTATCTGAAGATGAAGCTAAAAAAGAATTATTTGAAGTAGTAGAAAGAAAAATGCAAAATGAAGTAACAGCATTTATTAAAGATAAAGAAGATGAAGCTAAGTCAAGAGCAACGGAAAAATCAAGAGAAATATTAGCGTTAGCTATTCAACGTTATTCACAAGAAGAGGCTTCAGAAAGAACGGTATCGGTTGTTGGGTTACCTAATGACGAAATGAAAGGACGGATTATCGGTCGTGAAGGTCGTAATATTCGTGCTATCGAACAAGCTACGGGTGTTGATTTAATTATTGATGATACTCCAGAAGCAATTACTGTTTCTTGTTTTGATCCAATTAGAAGAGAAATAGCTCGTTTATCTTTAGAAGCATTAATTAGGGATGGTCGTATTCAACCAGGTAGAATTGAAGAAGTGGTACAAAGAGTTACTAAAGAACTTAATGAAACTATCTTTAAGGCTGGGGAAAATGCGATATTCAAACTAGGTATTGGTAAAATGAGTCGTGAATTAATTCAATTATTAGGTCGTTTACAATATCGTTATTCTTATGGACAAAATGCATTACAACATAGTGTAGAAGTTGCGACATTTGCGGGTATTATGGCTGCGGAATTGGGCTTAAATCAAAATATGGCTAAAAGAGCAGGTTTATTACATGATATTGGTAAAGCTTTAGACTTTGAAGTCGAAGGTAGTCATGTCGAACTTGGTATTAAGGCTTGTAAAAAATATGGTGAAGATCCAATTGTTATTAATGCGATTGCTTCGCATCATGGTGATGAAGAACCAACTGGTTTAATTTCTAATTTAGTTATTGCGGCTGATACATTAAGTGCTGCAAGACCTGGTGCGCGTTATGAAGCAATGGAAAATTATATTAATCGTTTGGAACAATTAGAAAAGATTGCGACAGGTTTTGATGGTGTAGATAAGTGCTATGCGATTTCTAGTGGTCGTGAAATTAGAGTTATGGTTATGCCTGATAAGATGGATGATTTAAAAATGGCTAAAGTTGCTCGTGATATCCGTGAAAAAATTGAAAATGAGTTAACTTATCCAGGACAAATTAAAGTTACTTTAATTCGTGAAGTGCGAGTTAATGAATTGGCTAAATAATGATTAAAGTATTGTTTTTTGGTGATATTGTTGGATCAAAAGGTCGAAAGATTGTTTTGGATAATGTTGCGAAAATGAAAGAAGAATATGGTTGTGATTTAGTTATTGCCAATGGGGAGAATGCTGCCCATGGTAAGGGTATTACTAAAAAGATTTTCTACCAATTAGTTAATGGTGGTATTGATTGTATTACGATGGGCAATCATACTTTTTCAAAAAAAGATGTTTTTGATTTTATCGATGATGATAATCGTTTAATTCGACCTATTAATTTATTGCCTAATGATTGTGGTAATATGTATTATGAAACGGTTGTTAAGGGTAAAAAAATTGTGGTTTATAATGTTATTGGTAATGTATTTATTCCCAATGAGACATTAAATTGTTTTGATGAAAGTGATTATTTTTTAAAAAATATCAAAGCTGATTTATTGATTTGTGATTTTCATGGTGAAGTTACCAGCGAAAAGACGGCGTATGCTTATCACTTTAGTGATCAAGTAAAAACAGTAGTAGGGACTCATACTCATGTCCAAACTAATGATGAAAGAATAATTAATGGTTGTGCTTTCATTTGTGATGTGGGAATGTGTGGACCATATGATAGTATTTTAGGTCGTGATAAAAAAGAAGCAGTTGATCGCTTTGTTTTAGGAACGAATACTAAATATCAAATTAGCGAAGAGGAAGCGATGTTATGTGCGGTAGTTATTACTTATGATGACAACTTACAAGCAAGTAATATTGAAAAAATCCAAATTCGTCCGAATATTAATTGAATAATAGATTAAAAATTGTTATAATAGAGAAAACTAAGGAGGATATTTTAATGCCAGTAAAAGTTAACCAAGATGAATGTTTAGGTTGTGGTGCATGCGTTAGCGTTTGCCCAGTTGAAGCTTTAAGTTTAAATGATGATGGAAAAGCTGAATGCAATGAAGATGTTTGTATTGATTGTGGTGCATGTGTTGCTACATGTCCTTGTGAAGCAATTAAACAATAATTTAAAAAAGCCAAGCATTGCTTGGTTTTTTAATGAGGTGATAAAATGAAAATGAATAAGAACTGGGTTTTGCCATCTTTATTGGATGCAAAATTACGAAGAAATAAAGAAATTACATATGATGAATATATCTTTGATCCGAAGTTTAACGATCTAGGAAAAGATAAAAACTATTATATTCGTAGTTATGGTTGTCAAGCTAATGAGCGTGATAAAGAAACAATTATGGGTATTTTAGAACAATTAGGCTTTACTAGTGTTAGTAGTGAAGAAAAAGCAGACGTAATTATTTTGAATACTTGTGCAGTAAGAAAAACGGCGGAAGATAAAGTATTTGGTGAAATTGGAGCCTTAAAACAATTAAAAATCAATAATCCAAATTTAGTAATAGGAGTTTGTGGCTGTATGAGTCAAGAAGATGATGTAGTTAATAAGTTGTTAACTACATATCGCCAGGTTGATTTAATTTTTGGAACTCACAATATTGATCGTTTGCCTTATTTGCTTTATGATGTGATGACAACTGGTCATCGCCAAGTAGAAGTGTATTCTGATAAAGCAGAAGTGGTAGAAAATTTACCGGTTAAAAGGATTGGTAGTCATAAAGCATGGATTAATATTATGTATGGATGTGATAAGTTTTGTACTTATTGTATTGTGCCTTATACTAGAGGAATGCAAAGAAGTCGTAAATTAGAAGATATTTTAAATGAAGTTAAACAATGTATCAATGACGGATTTAGTGAAGTTACACTGTTAGGACAAAATGTTAATGCTTATGGCAAGGATTTAGATGAAGGCTTTAGGTTTAATCATTTGTTGACAGAAGTTGCGAAATTACCGATTAAACGTTTGCGTTTTGTTACTAGTCACCCTTGGGATTTTGATGATGAAATGGTTGATGTTTTAGATAAATATCCAAACATTATGCCATATATCCATTTACCTGTTCAATCGGGGGATAATGATATTTTAAAATTAATGGGTCGTCGTTATACGATTGAAAAATATAAAGATTTATTTAATAAGATTAAAGAGAAATTACCTAATTGTGCTTTTACGACGGATATTATCGTTGGTTTTCCTAATGAAAGTGATGAGCAGTTCCAACATACATTAGATATTGTGGATTATTGTAAATATGATAATGTTTATTGTTTTATTTATTCACCAAGGGAAAAAACACCGGCTTCATTGATGGAAGATAATGTGCCAATGGATGTGAAGAAAAAGCGTTTGGATATGTTAAATGAAAGATTTAGAGTTTATGCTTTAGAGAATAATTTAGCTTATGTCGGTAATATTGAAGAAGTTTTAGTTGATGGTTTATCAAAGAGAAATGATAATATCTATAGTGGATATACGAAAAGTAATAAATTAGTTAATTTTAAAAGTGATATTGTTTTAAATACTGGTGATTATGTGGATGTTAAAATTACTAGCGCAAAAACGTTTACTTTGGATGGGGAAAAGATCTAGTCGGTTATTTTATCGATTAGATTTTGTTTCTATTGTTTATTAAGCATTTGTAGTATATAATTTATATAGAGTAGACGTGTTAGGAGGAATTATGAATACTGTAAAGATTATGGCCTTAGGTGGTCTTGATGAAAACGGCAAGAATATGTATGTCGTAGAAATAAATGATAATATTTTTATTATCGAATCGGGATTAAAATATCCGGAACAAGGACAATTAGGAATCCAATTAATTATTCCTGATTTTACTTATTTAAAGAAGAATCGTAATAAAATACGAGGGATTTTTATTACTCATGCCCATGATGATGTTATGGGTAGTTTGAGTTACTTGTTGAAAGAAATTAGGTTACCTATTTTCACTACTGCTTATACTGCAGCAATGATTAAAAAACAAATTAGTAACGAAATTAAAGATTTAGATATTAAAGTTGTGAAGCGAGATGGTGATTATAAGATTGCGAATGTTTTGATTAAAACTTTTGGTTTAACTCATTCAGTTGCGGATGCTTTTGGTGTGGCAATTGATAGTGGTAATGGGTTTATCGTTTTCGCAAGTGAGTTTATTGTAGATTTAGATATTCAAATACCGGCTTTTCAATGCGATCTTGGAGTTTTATCTTCAATTGCGAAAAAAGGGGTATTAGCTTTGATGTGTGAGTCTAGTGGAGCGGATCATCCGGGTTATACGGCGCCTAAGCATCGTATTACTAATTTTATTGAGCCGTATTTTCAAGATGCAACTGGTCGTATCTTTATTACGACTTACCAACAAAATTTATTCCGGATTTTCGAGATTATTAATTTAGCTCATAAATTCAAACGAAGAATTGTATTTATGGATGAGAATTTATTAAAGGATTTATTAATATTAGAGAAGTTGGGTTATTATAAAAT
>JBATBW010000095.1:0-2018 GCA_049662565.1 Erysipelotrichaceae bacterium
GTAACGAACATATAAATCTGGAGTGCAAAATTGGTCAATGATGATATTTTTGGGTTTTTGATTAATTTTTTTGCTTAAATTTAGATAAGCTTGATTATGCATCTTAGCTTTAATTTTATTCATATTATCTTTTAAGATGACTTGATTGTATTTTTCGTTATCTAATACTAAGATTGAGTAGGGAACAATAGTTATAATTTCTTGAGCTAATTGGCGTATTTTTTCATCAGTTATTTTTTTTGAGTCATCAATATCTAAATATTTTAGTTTATTTGCGATATCATTATTGATGTATGCACAGGCAACACAAATTGGTCCAAATAAATCTCCTGTTCCGACTTCATCACTACCAAATTGATCATCGTTTGATTGATATTGATTATTTTCTAAAGTAAATTCACCATTATATACGGCTTTATAACTAGTATATATTTTAATAGTATAAGTAGGAAACTTTAAAAAATAAAGAACATAAGGCTCATTAGTCGGGCTTATGTTGTTGGGGTATTTAGTTAGTAGTTGTTCAACTTGTTGTTTAGTATATTGTATCGATTTAATCATTTTATCACCAATATAATTATAGCACATTTGCATTTATAACAAAAATTATATAAAATAGAGATAATAGGAGGATGTTTATGTTTATACCTGAAAGTTTTATTTCGTTTATTAATATATTCGTTGTATGTATTATTGTCATTATGTTGATAGTGGGATTTAAGAAAGGTTTTTTAGTTTCTTTAATAGAAACTTTTGCTTTAATTGTTTCAGTATTTATTGGTTGGTTATTTTCACCAATTATGGCAAAGTTTATTCCCTTAATGAGTGATATTTATTCGGTAGTTGATAATGAAATTATTAATCAAATTATTGTGCGAAATTATAATGAATTATTGTGGTTTGTATTAATATTTATTGCGGTTAATTTTATTTTTTTAGTTTTGAAACCTTTATTAAAAGCAGTTGGTAAAACACCATTGATCAGTTGGATTAATTTTACTTTAGGAGGACTATTTGGTTTAATTAAGGCTGCTTTTGTGATCTTTGTCGTTAGTGTTGTCATTACCTTACCAATTATGGTAAATGGTAATGATATTATGGAAAGAAGTTTTTTAAAGTATACTAAAAGTGCATTTAATAGTGTATTAAAGTTAACTAATGTGGATTATCATACTAATGATGTTATTCATTCATTTGTCGTAAATCCTCAACATTTTAAGGAAGAAAATACAAAGATTATCGAAAAATGGTTAGCGGATAATGGCATTAATTCGGGATCAATTAATAAAGTTTTGAAAGAATTAAAAGGACAATAATATGTTTTTAAATACTGAAGTTTTACAATTAAATTTAATTAAGTCGCAAATTGCTCAATTTGCGAATTTTTCGTTAGGCAAAGATTTGATTATTAATCAAGAAATTAGTGATTCTTCATTATGGATTAGTCATCAATTACAAGCAACTAACCAAATGCATAGTTTGATCAATAAATATGTCGATTTTCCAGTCGATATTTTTATTGATATAACTTCAAGTTTGGATTATTTAGATAAGGGCATTACTTTGACTAGCAATCAATTACTATCTTTAGTTAATCATCTTAATGGATGTAAGTTATTAAGTAATTATCAAAAAAGTATTGATGGTGATTATGATGTAATAGAGGATTATTTATCGAGTGTTATCGGGAATGACCAATTAATAAGTGAAATATCAAAATTAGTATTAAAGGATGGCTCTTTTAATTATCTTGCGACCGCAAAACTTAGAGAGTTAGATTTAAAGAAGCGTCAACTAAAGGATAGTTTAACTAATGTCATCAATCGCTATTTAAAAGAACATAGTGATAAGTTATATTTAAATAATACGGTTATGATTGATAATCGTTATTGTTTAAATATTAAAAACAGTTATAAAAATACGATGTTAGGTATTACTCATGGAGAAAGTAATAGTGGTTTAAGTGTATATTTTGAACCAAAAGCCTTTATTGATATTAATAACAAGAGTAGTGATGT
>JBATBW010000096.1:0-1866 GCA_049662565.1 Erysipelotrichaceae bacterium
ATTTCATAGATATTTGTTTCTTCTAAGTGATATTCGATGCCTTTTTCTTGAAAGAAATTGATGGCTGGAGTAAAGTCCATGTTTTCAAATCCCATTTTTAGTGTTACTCCCACTATTTTAAAATTAATATTTGTCGATTTTTGATATAGATGTAGGGCATATAGTAATAACATGGAATCCTTTCCACCACTGACTCCAACACCGATTACATCATTATCTTCAATCATCTTGAAATCGATATTTGCTTTCTTAATACAACCAACTATTTTTTTTATTCCCATATTCTTATTCCTTTACTTTAAGAATTATAGCATAAATGTTATAATATGGTAGGTGAAAATATGAATGGAATACTTTTAATTAATAAAGAAGAAAATATGACATCTTTTGATGTTGTCGCTATCGCGAAAAGAGCATTAAATACGAAGAAAATTGGTCATTGTGGCACTTTAGACCCTAATGCAACTGGTTTATTGGTCTTGTTAGTCAATAATGCGACAAAAATCCTTCCTTTTTTAGAAAAGGATTTTAAGGTGTATCACGGTAAATTAGAATTAGGAAGAATTAGTGATACTAAGGATATTTGGGGACATGAATTTGAATATCAAGATATTAATCAAGTAAGTGAAGAACAAATTAAAGAAGTGTTTCAATCATTTATGGGTCAAAGTGAACAAATCCCCCCTAAATATAGTGCCATTAAGATTAATGGTAAAAAATTATATGAATATGCTCGTAAAGATATTGATATAGAAATACCTAAAAGATCGATATTTATTCATCAATTAGATTTAATAAGTTTTGATGGGAAAACAATTGAATTTATTTGTAAGTGTAGTAGTGGGACATATATTCGTAGTTTATGTGAAGATATTGCCTTAAGATTAAATAATTATGGCTTAATGAGTTTTTTAAATCGTTTAGAAGTTGGCCAGTTTAATTTAAATGATAGTTATACTATTGACCAATTAAGAAATAAAGAAATTAATTTATTGCCCATTGAAAAGGGGTTGTATCATTATCCTTATGTCGAATATGATAATATTATTGATGTTCATAATGGTAAAAAAGTAATATTACCAAATAATAGTGAAGATTTAGTCTTTATTACTCATAATCATTTAATTGTGGCAGCTTATGAGCATATTGGTAATCATCAATATAAAAGTGTTAGAGGTTTATGGTAATGGACATAATACATCTAAAATATAATGAAATTACTAATTATGAAAATTTATGTTGTTGTATTGGTTATTTTGATGGTTTACACTTAGGGCATCGTCAATTATTAGAAAAAACCTTAAATATTGGTCAGCAGGAAAAGCTTAAAACGGGTTTAATTACTTTTAGTTGTGATCCCAATCAATTAATCTTTCCTCATAAAAGTTTTAATTATTTATTGAATGAAGAAGATCGTAATAAAATTTTGATTGATTATGGTTTTGATTATTTGTTTATTATTGATTTTGATAATGAAATACTTAATTTAGATAGTGATAAGTTTGTTTTAGAATATATTATAAAGTTAGGGATAAAATATCTAATATGCGGTTTTGATTTTAGTTATGGTTATAAAGGATTAGGGAAGGCTAATGATTTATTAAAATATCCTGATTTTCAGACTATTATTATTGATAGTTATAATTATGAACAGACTAAAGTATCATCTACTTATATTAAACAATTATTAAAAAGTGGGGATATTAAATTAGCTAATTATTTGTTAAGCACAAATTATCAACTAAAGGGAGTTGTTACTAATGGTAAAAAAATTGGTCGTTTAATTAATTATCCGACGGCAAACTTAGATTTATCTTTTGACTATCAATTGCCTGCAAACGGTGTATATGTTACTATTTGTTATAT
>JBATBW010000097.1:0-13333 GCA_049662565.1 Erysipelotrichaceae bacterium
GAGGGGCCGTTCAAAATAATAGTTTATTTTTCGCTGTTCCATTGGTATAATATTATCATAAATTAGTTAAATGGAGACGTATCGAAGTGGTCATAACGAGAACGACTCGAAATCGTTTGAACTCTTAATCGGGTTCCGTGGGTTCGAATCCCACCGTCTCCGCCATTATAAGTAGGATTTTGGTCGCTTTTTAGATTGGATTGATTTTAATGAGGTGGGCAAAATGAGTGAGAATAGAAATTCAACAATTATAAATAAGACGGTAAAGACGGGTATTTCTTTTGGTAGTGTGTTGGCAATTGTTATTAGTTATAGCGCATTTAAGTCAATTGGGTGGGCCATTTTTCATGGTTTATTGGGATGGGCTTATGTTATTTATTATGTAATTAATTATGGTTGGAGTTAATAGTTTTTTTCATATAATTAAAATATAAGGTCGGTATTATTGTATTTAATGATAAATGGTTGATTTTTTTGATAAAAGATGCTATAAATTAGTCATATAATGATACTGTATGAAATTGAAATTATGATATTTCCTGGGCAATATATTGATGTTATTCAATGTCGATCAATTATCGTTTTTATTATATTTCTTTATTCTATCATAATAAGGTTTTTAGTGGTAAAAGAGGTTTAACGGCGTTAGTAGTTTTTGATTTTAAATTCAGGGGGATTCATTATGAATTTACTACGAAATGTCCTTATTGTCGATGATAGTAAGGTGAACAGAAGGATACTTAGTAAAATACTAAGTGTTGATTATAATATTATTGAAGCGGATAATGGGGAAATAGCATTATCTATTTTGCGTGATAAATATGAAAACATTTCGGTTGTTATATTAGATATAGTTATGCCAGTTATGGATGGTTATGAAGTGCTTGAAATGATGCATAAGGATCCTTTTTTATCAAAGATTCCGGTTATTGTAGCTAGTGGACAAAATGGTGATGATGCGGAGATTAAAGCTTTATCTTTAGGCGCTAATGACTTTGTGACTAAACCTTATAAACCTGATATTATTAGGCATCGTATTTTTAATACAATTTATTTGCGGGAGACGGCTTCTTTTGTTAATTCAGTACAATATGATGATCTTACTGGTGTTTTTGGTAAGGAATATTTTTATCTACAAGCTTCGCAAATAGTAAAGAATAATCCTGATAAAAAATATGATATGGTTTGTTTTGATGTTGAACATTTTAAGTTGATAAATGATATGTATGGTATGCAAGTAGGCGACCAATTATTGAAACATATTGGCGAAATGTTGAATGATTTGCTTGTTAATAAGGGTATTTGTGGGCGCATTGGTGCGGATGAGTTTGCTTGTCTTATTCATCATCGGGAGGATTATACAAATTCATTATTTGAAGGTTTTGTGGATAAGATAAATAATTTTTCCGAAAATTTGAAATTAAATTTGGTTATTAAGTATGGTATTTATTATATTGATGACATTAATACGCCGATAAATATTATTTGTGATCGGGCGTGTTTAGCTAATGAATCAATTAAGGGTAAGTATGACACTTTTTTTGCGATTTATGATGATGCAATTCGTCAAAGATTATTAGATGAACAAATGATTGTATCACAGATGAAAAATGCTTTAGCACAAGGGCAGTTTCAAGTTTATTACCAACCTAAATATAATTTAAAAACGGAACAAGTTGTTGGTGCAGAGGCGTTAGTTCGTTGGAATCATCCGATGAAGGGATTTATGTTTCCAAATGAGTTTATTCCGCTTTTTGAAAAAATGGTTTTATTGCGGATTTGGATTTGTATATTTGTGACCAGTGTTGTCAGAAGATGAAAGCGTGGATGGATAAGGGTCATATTGTGACACCGGTTTCTATCAATATTTCGCGTGCGGATTTATATAATGAAAATTTCCCAGAAATATTGATTTCGATGATTAATAAATATGAACTTAGTCCGATGTATTTGCATATCGAAATTACTGAATCTGCTTATACTGAAAATCCTCAACAACTAATTACGATGGTTCATCGATTAAAAAAATTAGGGTTCATTCTTGAAATGGATGATTTTGGTTCGGGCTATTCTTCACTTAATATGTTATCGGAGTTACCAATTGATATATTGAAGTTGGATATTCGATTTATTCAAAAAATTAAAATAAGAAATAATGATCGTAGTATTTTAAGTTTTGTTATTAGTTTGGCTAAATGGTTAGATTTAAAGGTAGTTACGGAAGGGATTGAAAATGAAGAACAGTTACAGTTGTTGAAGTCTTTAAATTGTGAATATGCTCAAGGTTTTTATTTGGCTAAACCGATGCCGCAAGATTTGTTTGAACAATATTTATTGCGCTCAGATGTGAGAAAGACGACTAGTGATATTGATGATAGTAGATATAGTGGTGTTTCTAATGATATGAATAAAGACATTCTATTGATGCTTGATGATAATTTTAATTTGGATATGGATGATTTGAAAGTTGATTATAATGTTATCCATGTAACTAGTGTTAATGATATTGTAACTATGATGAATGATAATAAATTACAAGTTTCTTGTGTAGTTGTGGGGTTATCGAAGGATAGTTATATTAAGGATTTAGATAAGCTAGTTAGAGATTGTAATATTAATAATATTGCGCTTATTGGTATCTATGATGAAAATATCGATGTTATTTCACTTGGTGATAAATATCATTTTTCGGCTTTTGTTTCTAGTCCAACTAAGATTTTTGAACTAAGATATCAAATTAAGAATGCAATTGCTTTTGAAAAAATGAGTAAGTATGAACAGCAAAAAGAAATTAATGATGCGATTGCGGAAATGCGTAAGCGAGCTGAAAGAGATGTTTTGACTGGTTTATTTAATCGTGGGGAATTTGAGTCGCGAATTAATAATTACTTTTATAATAATGATGATCCTCGTGGTGTTTTCATCATTATTGATATTGATAATTTTAAAACGGTTAATGATACATATGGCCATGTTGTTGGGGATAATGTTATTAGTTATGTGGCACAAAGGTTTAGTACAATTTTTGCGGAAACTTCAATTGTTGGTCGTATTGGTGGTGATGAGCTAACTTTGTTTATACCTTTTAAAATGTCATTAGATTTATTGGTTAAAAAGCTAAATGAATTTTGTTTATCAACTTCATTTAGAGATGATGATTTCAATATTTCTTGTTCGGCAGGGGTTTGTTTGTGCCCGGAATATGGTAAAACTTATAGTGAGTTGTATCGAAATGCGGATATGGCTTTGCTTGCATCTAAAAGAAATGGGAAGAGTCAGTTCTCTTTCTATGATGAAAGCACAAATGTGGTGACACCAAATATTATTCAGGAGAAGACTCTAGCAATGCTAGATAATGTATCGGAAGCAATGTTTGTTAGCGATGCGATTACTAGTAAGATTGTTTATATTAATGAAACGGCTTGTAATATTATTAATAAAAGTAAAGAAGAATGTTTGGAAAAGCGATGTTACGAGTTGTTTTGGGAACGTTGTCAACGATGTGATCGATGTCAAAGTATAGATTTGTATAATAATGAATTTTATGAAGAAAACACCTTCCTAAAGGATCAAGCAACGTTGGTGCATATTAAAGCGCGCATTGAAAAATGGGATGATCGAGAAGTAAAAGTGCATTTTTTATCAATATTTTAATTGTCTTTAGAAAGGGGCATATTATGTCAATAATAGTAAAGCACATTGATGAGGAGTTTGAGAATTCTTCATTGTTTAAAACAATAATCGAAAATATTCCCGGCGGGGTTGCGAAAATCATTCTTGAAGATGATAAAATTAGGCCGATCTTTTTTAGCGATGGGATGTGTAATATGCTCAACGATACTAAGGAGAATTTATTTAAATTGTATTCGGAAGATGCAATGACGGGTGTTCATCCTGATGATTATGATCGAGTATGGAATACTTTTAGTCGGTCAATGCAAACAGGGGAACCAATTAATTCCATATATCGTATTTCTAATAGTAAAGGTGAATATCGTTGGGTGAATAATCGTAGTAGTTTTGTATCGGAAGAAAACGGTATTATTTCTTATTATGTTATCTATATTGATGTAACAGAAGACATAAAGAATAAGGAAGCACAAACTAAAACTGAAGCGCAATTAATTGCGGCTATGGAACATACGGATATTATATTTTGGGAGTATTATTTTGAAACAAATTTATGTGTTAATGGATTTAAATCAGTTCGTGATCTAGGAATGGATAAATATATTGATGATTATCCGGAGTGTGCGATTAGAAATGGGTATATTCATAAAGATAGTATTGATGATTATCGTAAAATGCATGAAAGAATAAAGTCAGGTGAATCGCGTGTTGAACTTGATGTTAAAGTCAATAAGCCGGATGGAGTTATTGAATGGAAAAGAGTTAAATATTCGGCGATTTTTGATCAATGGGGCAAATCTATAAGTGCTTTAGGTACTAGTGAAGATATTACCCAACAAAAGAATGCCGAACAACGTTATCATCAAGCGGAACGTTATCGTCAAGTTTTGGATGCGAAATCGGTGGGATCTTTTAAGTTGAATTTAACCCAAAATGTTTGTGAAAATGGACATAGTAGTAATCCAAGCATTATGAAGTTTCTAGAAGCTAAAACGGTTGATGGTTTTTTTTAATATGTTTTAGATAATTATATTGATGAATCAAATTATGAGGAAGCTAGAACTAAATTTGGCCGTCGACAACTAATTAAAGCTTTTGAAAATGGACAAAGTACGGTTATTCTTGAACATCGTTTTATGCGGAAGACAGGGGAAATGGTGTGGTATCGTACAACTGCAGAAATAATGAAAAACCCTTTAAATGAAGATGTTGAAGTTATTATCTATGCAATTAATATTAGTGATGAGAAGAATTTGCAAACCCTTGTCAAAGGGGTTGTCGCAATGGAATTTGATTTCATTACTCAAGTTAATGCGAATACGGGTACTTATAGTATGTATCTTCAAAATTCTGATAATTTAGAAGACCCTTTTATTACTGGTGATTACTTTTATGAAGATAATGTAGAATTCATTAAGCGTCATATTGTGGATGAAGATGTAGAAACATCTTTACGCGAGTCAAAAATTGATTTTATGCTTGAACGCTTAGATCGAGAAGGCGATTATTATACTTACTATAAAACAAAGTCGGAAGATGGTTCTTTAAGACAAAAGAAAGTTCATGTTTTTTATAGTGATAAGAGTGCACGACTTATTTGTATAGCGAGAACGGATATCACTAATGATATTTTAGAACAACAAAAGAAAAATGATATGTTAAAAGAAGCGGTTGATTTAGCGGAAAAAGCAAGTAAAGCTAAGACTGACTTTTTGTCGCGGATGAGTCACGATATTCGTACACCAATGAATGCAATTATTGGTATGACGGCTTTAAGTAAATTAGATATTGATAATAAAGATAAAACTAAGGAAAATTTAGAAATAATTGATTCTTCAGGAAAACTACTTTTAAATATGATTAATGATCTTTTGGATATGGCAAAAGTTGAAAGTGGTAGTATGGATTCGGTTAAAGAAGTATTTGATTTTGATTTAGAATATAAAAATGTGGTAGAGCTTACCAGTGTTATAATGATTCAAAAGCAACAAATATTTGAAAAGAGCAAACAGTTGACTAATCGTTACTATATTGGGGATATCACTCGGTTAAAACGGGTTATGATTAATCTTCTTAGTAATGCTTCTAAGTTTACACCAATTGGGGGAACTATAAAAATCGAAGTGTCAGAAGAGATGACAAATGATCCGCGAAAGGTTGTTGTTGTAACTAAAATAATTGATTCGGGTATTGGTATTGAAGAAGATAAGATTAGTACGATCTTTGAACCATTTATGCAGTTAGATACGGATTATATTAATTTAGGAACAGGGTTAGGTTTATCAATAGTTAGAAGTATTGTCCAAGCTAATGATGGTACTATTAATGTTGAAAGCGTAGTAGGTAAAGGTTCAATTTTTACTGTATCGATACCTATGGAAATTGCTAATGACCAAAAAGTGGGTGTTGTCGATAATAATCCTAAAGTTGATTTACATGGCTATCATATATTATTAGTGGAAGATCATCCGGTTAATACTTTAGTGGCATCAAGGTTATTAGAAAAATATGGTGCTAAGGTGGAAACAGCTGAAGATGGTATTAAGGGATATGAAAAATTTATCGATAGTGAGGTTGGTCATTATAATTTAATATTCATGGATATTCAAATGCCAAGAATGAATGGTTATGAAACGACAAAAGCTATTAGATCAAGTGATCATCTACAAGCAAAAACAATACCAATAATTGCGATGACTGCCAATGCATATCCAGAGGATATCCAAAAATCTTTAGAAAGTGGTATGAATGAACATATCGCAAAACCAATTAGTATTGATAGAATTAATCGAGCATTAATTCAAGTGATTGAACAATCGCTTAATATGGGGGAGTAATTATGGATACAAATAATTCAACAACGTGTAATTTTTTAGATGAGCAGGAAACGATGAGATATGAATTAGAACTATATCGTTCATCGCGTTTGGGAGCTGCTTTTACGGTCTTAGTAGATGATAATTTGACTTTGCTTTATGGTAATGAACATTATTATAATATTCATGAATATACTAAAGAAAACATGAAGGAATTATTAAATAATCAGTGTATAAAATACATTCACCCAAATGATTTATCTATGGTAAGAAATATTATTGATGATGCTGTATTAAGTAGAAATCGATATGCTGAATGGATGATGCGTATTATCAGTGGGAAAGGCAATATTCGTTATATCCTTTGTAGTGCATTAATTCATTATGAAATTAAGCGAACAATTATGGGCGTAGTTTGTGTGGATATCACTAAACAACGTAAAATGGTAGAATCGCTACAAATTAATGAAGAGAAGTTGCGCTTAGCGGCGGAAAATTCGGATGTTTCTTTTTGGACATATTATTACGATAATAAACATATTGTGCAAACAGCAGCATCAAAGGCTTTACATGGTCATAATGAAGATTTATATAATGTCCCCGATTATTTAGTGGAAACGGGTTATATTCGTGAGGATAGTATTGGACCTTTTTTACAGATGTTTGATAAATTGGCCAAAGGGGCTAAGACAGCTTCTGGAGATTTTTGGTTTAGAAATCTAAAAGGTAGTGGCTGGTGGTGTGAGCATGTTGATTACACAAATGTCTTTGATGATCGCGGAAAACCTATCTATGCACATGCTGTAGGTCGGGATATTACTAAATTAAAACAAGCAGAAAAGCGATATAAAGATGAAATAGATTATGCCAATGCGACACAAAGTGATAAATTATTAGTTAAGGTTCGAACTAATGTAACTAAAAACTTAGTGGAATCTTATATTGCGAAAAACAATATTGGTATAACTAGTGAGGGGACAACATATACTAAGGGTACAGAACAGTTAGCTTCTACAGGTTATACTGTTGAAGAACAAGAAAAAATTAGAATAATGCTTAATCGTGATCGCGTATTAAAGGCTTTTGCGGATGGGGAAACGGTATATAGTATTGAATATCAAAGAAAAATTAATACAGGTCAAGTAATTTGGGTTAGGACGACGGTTAAGACTTTTATCAATCCGGAAACTAATGATATTATGTCTTTTATGTACACCTATGATATTAACGAAGAAAGACTTAAAGAAGGAATAATTAAAGCGGTTTCTTCTTTAGAACATGATTTTATTTTTTATTTAAATTTGGAAACAGAAGAGTTTAGAATGTATCTAGGGAATGAAAAAATGGTTGATGTTCCGCCACTTAGTGGTAACAACTATACAGAGATGTTTACTGCTTTAAATAAGAAGGTTATTGTACCAATTGATGTAGAACGTTCACTCATTGATTTGTGTCCGAATACGATCAGAGAAAATTTGAAAGAACAACGAGTTTTTTCCAGTATTTATGGAGTGTATGATAAAGAAGGAACTGTTCGTCAAAAGCGGTTCCAATATGCCTATTTAGAAGGTAGAACTAACGAAGTAGTTATCACGCGTAGTGATGTTACTGAACTATTTAATCAACAAAGACAACAACAAGAAATGTTAGAAACCGCTCTTTTAGCGGCTCAACAAGCAAGTAGTGCAAAATCGGATTTCTTATCAAGAATGAGTCATGAGATTCGCACACCAATGAATGCGATTATTGGTATGTCTACTATTGCAGCGCAATCGATAGGCGATGATGCCCAAATAGCGGATTGTATTAGTAAAATTGGTATTTCTTCACGTTTTTTATTATCTTTAATTAATGATATTTTAGATATGAGTCGTATTGAGAGTGGTAAAGTCTTACTAAAAAATGAAACAATACCATTCCAAGAATTTATTAGCGGTATTAATTCAATTTGTTATTCACAAGCAAAAACAAAGAATATCGATTATGAAAATATTGTGGATGTAAATATTGAAGATTTCTATGTTGGTGATGCGATGAAGTTACAACAAGTGATTATCAATATTCTTTCTAATGCGATTAAATTCACACCAAATTATGGCAAAGTTTCACTAAGTGTATGTCAAGCTAAGAAACATAAGAATGATGCGGTTATTCGTTTTATAATTAATGATAATGGTTGTGGAATTGATGATAGTTTTATTCCGCACATCTTTGAACCGTTTGTTCAAGAGCATACAGGAGCAACGTCAATGTATGGAGGAACCGGGTTAGGATTAGCCATTTGTAAGAGTTTAGTCGATATGATGGATGGAACAATTAGTGTTCGTAGTATTGTTGGAATTGGAACGGAGTTCGTTGTCGATGTTAAACTTGGTATTTCTGAGGATTCTAAAAAGCGAAAACATAAGACAGATGATTATAATTTCAAAGACTTAAAAGCATTAGTCGTTGATGATGATGTCGTTGTTTGTGAACAAGCAGTGATTACTTTAAATGAAATTGGTGTTAAATCGGAGTGGGTTGATAGTGGTAGAAAAGCTATTGACAAAGTACAAGTTAAATGGAATAAAAAAGAGTATTATGATTTAGTAATTATTGACTGGAAAATGCCAGAAATGGATGGTATTGAAACCGCTCGGCGGATTCGACAAATTGTTGGTCCAGAAGTAACGATAATTATTATGACGGCTTATGATTGGACAATAATTGAACATGAAGCAAAATTAGCGGGTGTTAATATCTTGATGAATAAACCGATGTTTAAGTCGACTTTAATTTCAACTTTCCAAAGGGCTTTTGGTGGAAATGTAGAAGAAAAAGAATTAGAAATTAGCCCAGAATTTATTTTTGAAAATAAGCGTGTGTTACTTGCGGAAGATCACCCACTTAATGTAGAAGTTGCGACAAAATTATTGCAACGTCGGGGATTTATTGTTGAACATGCACCAAATGGTGTGGCGGCAGTAGAAATGTACGCAAAAAATACAAGTGGTTATTATGATGCTGTTTTAATGGATATTCGTATGCCACAAATGGACGGTTTACAAGCGACTAATACGATAAGACATATGAGTAAGGAAGGTTCTAAAACTATTCCGATTATTGCGATGACTGCCAATGCTTTTGATGATGATATACAAAAATCTAAAGCAGCAGGGATGAATGCACATCTAGCAAAACCTATTGATCCACAACAACTATTCCAAACTCTATACGATTATATATATAGATTGGGGGAAGATTTGAATGAAGATCATTAAAAAATATTTGCTAATAGTTTTAACGCTATTTGTCATTGTTGGGGTGATAAATATTCCGGTATTAGCTCAGGAAATAAAAAAAGAACAAAGGATTGTTAAAGTAGCTTATCCCATTCAGAAGTATTTGTCAGAAGTTGATGAGAGTGGAGCTCGTTCGGGTTATTCTTATGAATATTTGGTTAAGATAGCGGAATTTGCCAATTGGAAATTAGAATATGTTAATTATCCTGATCGTGAACTCAATGAACAGATTATTGATAGTATGAAAGATTTGGAGAATGGACGGGTAGATATTATTGGTGTTATGTTAAAAAATAGTGCCTTAGAAGAAAAATATCTTTATCCTAAGGAGAATTACGGTGTTGTGTATACAACTCTTGATGTTCTTGATACTAATTTTAATGTCACTCAAACTAATTTGGTTTTACAAAAGAATTTACGGGTGGCGGCTTTAAGAAATGCGAAAACAAGAAATGCGGAAGTTGAGGCTTATTTACAATCAATTAAAGTTGATCATGAATATATTTATTGTGATTCTGTTGAAGAACAAATTGCGGCTTTAAATGACGGTAAGGCTGATGCGATGATTAAAGTGTCGTTGACTTTTTTACCGAATTTACGTAAGGTGGCAGAATTTGCTGCTCGTCCTTATTATTTTATCGCTAGTAAAGGCAATGAAGAATTAATTAAGGAGATGGATGATGCAATACTAAAAATCCATCATACTGATCCTTTCTTTGAAAATCGTTTACAAGCAAAGTATTTTAATAAGACCATTTCTGATTTTTCGCTTAATACGGCTGAAAAAGCTTTTATTGAAAAAGAAAGAGAAATTGATGTTTTATTTATTCCAGGATATGCTCCTTTTGCCTTTGTGGATAGGAACAATGTATTAAGGGGGATGTCAGTAACAATTTTAGATAATATTGGCAAACGTACTGGACTAAAATTCCGTTACAATGTTTTTGATGCAAGTATGGATTTGAATGATGAAATCAGTTCTGGTAAGTATGATATGGTGGTAGGACCTCCTCATAGTTAGCAGTTTGCGGAAAGGAATCCACTAGTTGTTTCTCAGTCTTATTTAGAGACAACGGTTACGATGTTTACTAATGTTAATTCTAAGGATAAGGATAAAAAAGATTGTATTGTTGCTTTAATCAAAGATATTCCTCAGCCATTTGGTTATGATTATAAGCAAATTAAGTATTATGATACTATTAAAGAAGCTCTTAATGCTGTAAATAATGGGGAAGCGGATTATGGATATGGTAATTTATATACTGTTGATTTTTATACTTCGGAAAATAGTTATCGTAATTTGCAATATTTGAATTTGTCGGGTTATAAGCGTGATATTGGCTTTTATATTATTAATTCTACTGAGTGCGAATTATTGACTATAATTAATAAGTATATTGAATGCTTATATGAAAAAGATGTACATAGTCACTTGTCTTTAGCGCTTTCTCAAAAAAATGTTGATAGTTTAGATAAGTTGATTGCGAAAAATCCTGTTACTTTTGTTGTTATTGCGCTTTCGTTTTTATTGCTTATCATTATTAGTGTTACGACTGCGGTATATAGTAATGCGAATAAGAAACGTAATGTTAAATTAAAAATGGCTTATACGGCAAAGAGTGAGTTCTTAGCGCGAATGAGCCATGATATGCGTACACCGATGAATGGTATTATTGGTTTGACTGGTTTAACACTTGACATGGATAATTTGCCGCCTGAAGTCGTTGATAATTTAAATAAAATTGATGAATCAGCTAAATATCTATTAAGTTTGATTAATGATACTTTAGATATGAATAAAATTGAGAGTAATAAAGTTATGTTGAATTTAGAACCTACGAATTTAGTTACTTTCTTTGATCAAATGAACAGCGTTGCCTTAATAAGTGCCCAACAAAAGAAAGTGAACTTCAATTTAGTGCATGAAGGCAAAACGTTACCACTAGTTTATTTAGACCGTGTGAGAGTTCAACAAATGTTCTTTAACTTGGTGTCTAATGCCATTAAATTTACTAATGAGGGGGGGAAAGTAGAGGTTGTTGGTGAGGCTACTATCTTGCCTGATAATAAAATGTATACAAAGGTAATTATTAGAGATACGGGTATTGGAATCAATAAGGATTTCCTTCCTAAATTGTTTGAGCCTTTTGAGCAAGAAAATGATTCGATTGTGACTAATTATACCGGTACGGGATTAGGGTTAGCAATTGTAAAAAACCTTGTGGATATCATGAACGGAAAGATTAGTGTTCAAAGCGAAAAAGGAGTAGGTACAGAATTTACGGTTGAATTAACTTTTGATATTGCAACAGAAGATCAAAAGGATAATTGTATGAAAGTATATAATGAAGATTGTTTACAAGGTAAACGGATATTGTTGTGTGAAGATCATCCTTTAAATAGCCAAATAGCTACTAAGTTATTGGAAAAGCAGGGAATGATAGTAGAAAAAGCTATAAATGGTCAAGAAGGTCTGGATTTATTTAGAAAGTCGTCTTTGAATTATTATGACGCAATATTAATGGATATACGGATGCCGGTAATGGATGGGTTAATGACTACAAGGATGATTCGTTCTTTAGATCGCGAAGATGCCAATACGATACCTATAATTGCGATGACTGCCAATGCTTTTGATGAAGATGTTAAAAAGAGTATAGATGCAGGTATGAATAGTCATTTGGCAAAGCCAATTCAACCTCAACTTTTATATCAAACATTGGCACAACAAATGAATAAATAGCAAAGGAGAAGATGATATGAATAAATTATTAATTAAACTTAATGATTGGGGTTGTGATATTGATGGGGCGATGAATCGTTTGCTTGATGATGAAGAACTATATATTACTTGTTTAGATTCTCTTTTATCAGATAGTAATTTTGAAGCTCTTGCAGTGGCAATCAAAGACAATGATGTAAATGCAGCATTTGAATGTGCTCATACTTTAAAAGGTGTTTTAGGGAATATGGGTATTACACCGATGTATCAATTGATGAGTAGTATTGTTGAACCCTTAAGAATTGGAAAATTTGATAATGTTTTAGAAAATTATGAGATGTTGATGAAAGACAAAGCGTATCTACAAAAGCTTTATGATGAACAATAAAAAAAAGAGACTTATTCAGTCTCTTTTTGATTGGGATAAAAAAAGCCTATCTTTGATAGGCTTACTTGCATAATATTTTTTTGGCGTTATCTATACGTTCTTGATTAGGTGGTAATATTCCTTTTAAGGGATATTTCATTCCTAATTGTTCATATTTGAATTCTCCTAAACTATGATAAGGTAAAACATCTACTTGTTCGACATTGCTTAGGGTATCGATAAATTCTCTTAATTCTTGAAGATATTCATCGTTATCTGTAATGGTGTCGATTAGGACATGTCTTATCCATACTGGTTTATGGATTTTATCCAAATATTTCGCGAGTTCTATTACTGGCGTGTTTTCTTTAGTTGTTAGTTTAATATGTTCTTGATTATTGATGTGTTTGATATCTAATAATATTAGATCGGTATATTTCATTAATTCTTGAAATTTGCTAAAGAAAGGTTCGTCATAAGTGAAGGGATAACCACAAGTGTCGATTGTTGTATGGAC
>JBATBW010000098.1:0-12999 GCA_049662565.1 Erysipelotrichaceae bacterium
ATATCAACATGGTAATGCGAAAATGATTGATAATCCAACATTATTACCAGCAAGCAAATTTGTTACTCCGGTTAAGGGACAACAAGGTTATGTTAGTGATATTAATGCGCTTTCTTTAGGAAAGTTAGCTTGTGACATTGGGGCTGGTCGTAAAACTAAAGAAGATGATATTAATTACGGAGTAGGTATTGTTTTAAATAAGAGTGTTGGTCAATATTGTGATAACGAAGTTGTAGCTTATGTTTATCATGATGAAGAATTAGATATAAAGTGGATTGAAGAATTACAAGAATGTTTTACTTATGTCAAGGATAAGTTTGATGTAGATCCAATTATTTTTGATATTATATAGGGGTAGGTATGGAATTTTTAATAACAATTGATCAGTTTAATGGCCCATTAGATTTAATGTTGCATCTAATTAAAGAAAATAAATTAGATCTTTTTGACTTGAATATTAATGAATTAGCGACGCAATATATTACTTATATTTTGTCAATGCAAGATATGAATTTAGAGATTGCGAGTGAATATTTAGTTCAACTAGCTTATTTAATAGAATATAAGAGTAAAAAATTATTGCCTAATGTTCAAGTTGAATTAGAAGATAACTATGAAGAAGATAATCAAGATGAGTTAGTTAAACGGTTAATTGAATATCAAAAATTTAAAGAGGTTAGTCAAGAGTTTAATGAATTATATGAACAAAGACAAAAAATGATTACTAAACCATATACACAATTATTAGATGAATTTGAAAATATTGAACGTCCACTAGCAAATATGGATGTGACATATTTGATAAAAGCAATGAACAATTGTATTAAAAGAAAGAATATTATTAATCCTTTTGAAGTAAAAGTGACGCAAAAAGAACTATCAATATTTGATCGTATTAGTCAAATCAAAAGTAAAATGATTAAATTGCCATCTATATTTAGTTTTGATGACTTATGTGAAGATTGTCAGAGCATGAATTTATATATTTTGACTTTTTTATCAATTTTAGATATGATTAGACAGCAAGAATTATATTATGAGATTATGAATGAACAAATTTATTTTAGAAGAGGTGCAAATGAATAAAGTACAACAAAATATTGAAGGGTTGTTATTTATGGTTGGTGATGAAGGGTTAACCTTTGAATCAATGAAAATAGCTTTAAATATTAGTGATGAAGATCTAAATAAAGAATTAGAAGATTTAGCTAACGAATATGAAGATAGTTTGCGCGCTTTTAAGATGGTTTCTTTTGGTAGTTATTATAAATTAGTTACAAAAGAAGACGTTTATGACGTTGCGAAAGAATTGTTTAAAGATGATAAAAAACAACCATTATCCAATTCGGCTTTAGAAACTTTGGCGATTATTGCCTATAAACAGCCAATAACAAGAGTCGAAATTGAAGAAATTCGGGGTGTTGGTTGTGAAGTTATGTTGAAGAAACTTCAGGCTAAAGATTTAATTTATGAATATGATCGTTTAGATACGATTGGCAAACCAATACTTTATAAAGTAACTGACACTTTCATGGATACATTTAATCTTAAAGATTTACAGGAATTACCTAATTTAGGCAACGATAGTGATGAGATCACTGAAAGCGAGTTATTTTAATGGAAAGATTACAAAAAGTTATGAGTGCTTGTGGCGTATGTTCGCGTCGTAAAGCGGAAGAATTAATTTTAGCAGGAAAGGTTAAAGTTAATGGTGAAGTAGTAAAAGAACTAGGAACTAAAGTTAGCAAAAAAGATGATATTATGGTTAATGGTAAATTAATCCAAAAAGAAAACAAGGTTTATTATGTGATTAATAAACCAAAAAAATATGTTTGTAGTTTAAATGATGAACATAAAAGAGCAACGGTTACAGATTTAATTCCCTGTGAAGAAAGAATATATACTGTAGGTCGATTAGATTATGATACGACTGGAGTTTTAATTTTAACTAATGATGGTGAGTTTGCGAATGAGTTAATGCATCCTGCTTATCATTTGCCAAAAGTTTATGAATTAATTGTCAGTGGTATTTTAACAACGGAAAATATTAAAAAACTAGAAAGAGGTATCGAATTAGATGATGGTATTGTGACTTTACCTAGTAAAGTATGGGTAACTAATAAAGATTTTGATAAGAACCAAACTTCATTAGATTTAACTATTTACGAAGGTCGTTATCATCAAGTTAAAAGAATGATGGAAGCGGCTGGTCATACAGTTCGTCATTTACATCGTAAGAAGATTGGCTTTTTGGAGTGTAAAGATTTGCAATTTGGTCAATATCGTTTATTAAAACCTTTTGAAGTTAAACAATTACGTTTGCTTGCGAAAGAGGGTAAACTTAAGTAATGCAACAATTTTTTATTGAAGAAAAGAATGGTGATATTGTTCACTTTTCAAGTGAACAACAACACCAGATTATTAATGTTTTAAGATATAAAGAAGGCAAGTTGGTTAAAGTAGTTATTAATCAAAGGGCTTTTTTGGTGCGACTATGTTATAATGGTAATGAACTGTTTGGTCAGGTGGAACAAGAATTAGGTAATATTGCGAAAAATGTCGTAATTAATTTGTTTCCAGCTTTGATTAAAAAAGATAAATGGGATTTTTTATTAATGAAGGCAAGTGAATTTAATGCTGATCATATATATCCTTTAAATACTACTAATTGTGTGGTGAAGATTAGTGATGAAGATAGTAAAAAGATTGAGAGATTTAACAAAATATGTTTAGAGGCTTGCGAACAATGTAAAAGAAATGATCTAGTACAGGTACACAGTCCCATAAGTTTAAAACAAATAAAAGATTATCCGGCAGATTTGATGATTGTTGCTTATGAAAAAGAGAATAGCACTCATTTCATTAATAATTTAAATGATGACTTTACGACCATAAATATTGTTATTGGTCCGGAAGGGGGATTTACTTCAAAAGAGATTGATTATTTAACTTCAATCGGTTATTTGAGTGTTACCCTAGGTAATAATATATTTCGAGCTGAGAGTGCAGCTATTTATTGCCTAAACTGTTTGGATGCTTATTTTAAAATGAAAGGTTGATTATGAAAAGTTTTGCGGTATTCACCTTAGGGTGTAAAGTTAATTTATATGAAAGTGAAAGCTATATTTATCAATTAAAACAACTTGGTTATCAAGAGGTTAGTAACGATGAAGTGGCCGATGTTTATATTATTAATACTTGTACAGTGACAAATAGTGCTTCTAGTAAAAGTCGAAAGATGATTAATAAAGCCCATAAATTAAATAAACAAGCTTTTATTTGTGTTGTTGGATGTTATGTTCAAACATATTTAACTGATTTGGAACAATTAGATTTTGTTGATCTATTAATTGGCGCTCAAGATAAGGATAAATTGGCTTATTTAATTGATCACAAACTAAGAAGTAATATTGTTAGTGATACTACTAATTTAGAGTTTGAGAATTTAAATGTAAAACAATTTCATCATACAAGAGCTTATTTAAAGGTTCAAGATGGTTGTGATCAATTTTGTTCGTATTGTATTATCCCTTATGCTCGTGGGAATTCACGTTGTATGAATAAAGAAGAAGTGATGAAACAGGCTCGTGTTTTAGCAAAAACGCACCATGAAATTGTTTTAGTGGGTATCCATACAGGAAGATATGAAGATAATGGTTATCGTTTAAGTGATTTGATAGAAGATTTAATTAAGATTGATGATTTAAAACGTATCCGTTTATCTAGTATTGAAATTAATGAAATCGATGATAAATTAGTTAATTTAATTAAAAATAGTGATAAAGTTGCGAAGCATTTACATATTCCTTTGCAGGCGGGATGTGATAAGACTTTAAAAATGATGAATCGACCATATGAAACTAATTATTTTTACCAACGCATTACTAAAATTCGTCAGATTATTCCCAATATCAGTATTAGTAGTGATGTGATAGTTGGTTTTCCTAGTGAAAGTGAAGAAGATTTTATTACTAGTTTGAATTTTGTCGAAAAGTGTCAATTTTCTTTCTTACACGTTTTCCCTTTCTCTTTGCGAAAGAATACCAAGGCTAATGATATTGTGAATATTGTTATTGATATGGATAAAAAGAATCGGAGTATTATGTTGATTGCTTTAGGCAAAAAGTTAGCTTTAAATTATAAGAAACGGTTCATTGATCAAAGGTTATCAGTATTAGTTGAAACTTGTTTAGATGATTATTCATTAGGTTATAGTAGTGAGTATTTACAGGTTAAAATAATTAATAATAAATTACATAATAATCAAATTTATGAATGTTATATTTTTGATGTGGATCAAGGTATGTTAATCGGGGAGGTGGAATAATGTTATTATCAAAAATATTTGAAATTGATAGCAATCTAAATATTGAAAATTTAATGACTGACTCCCGAGAAAAGAGTGAGAAGGCAATGTTCTTTTGTATTAAAGGACTAATATATGATGCACATCAATTTGTTGATCAAGCAATTGATAATGGTGCCATTTGTATCGTTCACACATCAGAGATTTTACGTAAAAGACCAGGAATTATATATATAATGGTTGATGATGTATTAGAAGTTTTAAATGGAGTAGTAGAGAAATTTTATGATTATGCTACTACTAAGATGAAAGTATTCGCAATTACTGGAACTAGTGGTAAAACAACGATTGCGCATTGGATAAAAACGGTTATTAATGAACAAATTAATTCCGGCATTATCGCAACTGATTGTATCGCTTATGATACGATATCTTATAATAGTAATTGTACAACACCAGATATTGTTACTATGGGTAAAATCACTAAAGATATGTTTGATAAGAAAGTACGAGCGTTAGCAGTAGAGGTTTCTAGTCATGCCTTAGAAACTAAAAGATGTGATTTTATAGATGTTGATGTGGCCATCTTTACCAATTTGTCGAATGATCACTTGGATTTTCATGGGTCAATGGACAAATATTTAGATGCGAAAAAGAAGCTCTTTAGCAACTTAAAACCTTCAGCGATGGCGATTATTAATAAAGATGATAATTATAGTGATGAAATTATTGATGTTTGTACGGGTAAATATTACACCTATGGTATCGAAAAAGATTGTGATTATCGGGCCATCAATGTTGATTTAAATCAAGATGGTGCAACATTTGATTTACTTGTTCACAATCGAATATATCCAATTAATACAAACACTCTTGGTTATTTCAATATCTATAATTTACTAGCATGTATTGCGGCATTACATTTAAATGAAATTCCTTTACAATATATAATTGATAAAATCAGCAATTTACAACAAGTCCCAGGAAGAATGAACAAGATTATATGTGGTCAAGACTTTAATGTCATTGTCGATTTGGCACATACACCAGAAGGCTTAGAGAAAGTGATGACATATGCGAGAAGGATTACCGGAATTGTCAACCGTTTAATTGTCGTAATCGGCGCACCTGGGAAAAAAGACAAATTAAAACGAAGTAAATTAGGTCAGGTTTGTGATAAATATTGCGATCTAATTATTCTAACAACGGAAGATCCACGTGATGAGAATCCAGCAGATATTGCTAGTGATATTAGTAAAGGTATTGCGAAGAAAAATTATATTTATGTTGAAGAACGAACTTTAGCTATTGAACAAGCAATAAATAATGCGAATAAAGGTGATACTGTTCTTATATTAGGGAAAGGCGATGAAAAATATTTTAATAAAGGTTTAGGAAAAGAGTATTATGAAGGTGACGATGCATTATCACGGTCATCAATAAACGAAAGACTAGGAGAAAATGAAAATGAAAATTAACAAATTAATTGATCACACATTATTAAAACCCGATGCAACAAAAGAACAAATTAAAAAGTTGTGTTTAGAAGCAATAGAACATGATTTTGCGAGTGTTTGTGTAAACCCGACACATATTGCCTATTGCAAAGACCTTTTACAAGGTAGTGATGTCAAAGTATGTACCGTAATTGGGTTTCCTTTAGGGGCAACTTTTCCACAAGTAAAAGCTTACGAAACAAAACTTGCTTTAGAAAATGGCGCACAAGAATTAGATATGGTTATTAATATTGGAGCATTAAAAGATAACAACTATGATTTAGTTGTTGAAGATATTAAAGCGGTTGTTAATGCAGCGGATGGTCATTGTGTAAAAGTAATTATTGAAACATGTTTATTAACTGATGATGAAAAACGTTTAGCTACTCAAGCATGTTTAGATGCAAAAGCAACATTTGTCAAAACAAGTACTGGTTTTTCTACAAGTGGTGCAACATTTGAAGATGTCGCAATCTTAAAATCAGTAGCAAAAGATAATATGTTAATTAAAGCTGCAGGTGGTGTAAGAAGCTACGAAGATGTTCTAAAAATGGTAGAAAATGGTGCTAACCGTATTGGTACAAGTAGTGGAGTAAAATTAGTAACTAAATAAGTGTTGCAAAAACAACAATTGTTTGGTATTATATAATAAGTAAAAAATATGTGAGGAATTTACACTAAAGGGGTGACATTATGGGGTTGTTTTATAACGAAAAAAGAAAAGAAGAAAAACCATTAATAATTGAAAGCGAAGGCGAAATGTTTGATTTTGATGCTGTTAATTATGAAAATATTATTTCTAAAAATACAGTAATCACTGGTGATGTTGTGACTAGAGATAACATTTATGTGGCAGGAGGATTAAAAGGAGATTTACATACTGTCAAAAATGTTAAATTAACTGGTATCCAAAAAGGTAATATTAAAGGTAAAAACGTTGAATTTATGAATGGTAAAATTACTGGAAATGTTAGTTCTCTTGGTGATACAAAATTAGATAATAATTCGATCGTTATTGGAGATTTAGAAATCGGTAGTATGGAAAGTGCTGGAAAGATTAAAGGAAATATCGAAGCTGTTGATTCTGTTTCTTTAACTGAAAGTGCAGTTATTCTAGGAGATATTAGAACAAGAAATATTAATATTGATGCTGGTGCAATGATTAAAGGTTCAGTTGAAGTTATTAGAGATGCTGAAATATCTGACAATATGTTTAAAATCGAAGAAACTTTCATGAATGTGGATGATTTAATTAATAGTAAAAAGTAGGGAAATTATTCAGTAATTTCCCTTTATATATCATATGATGGATAAAGAAAAGAGTTTAAAGGACTTAGATATTGAAAATTTTGATTCATTAAACATTGAGTCAGTAGAATTAGATAAACCAGAAATCGATGATCGAATTTTTGATTTAGCTAAAGAACAATTGAAACCAGCTAAACATCTTGAAATTAAGAATGAATATTATTACGACAATTTATATAATCGTCGTAGAATAAGTGATAACAAAAAAGTAATGAGTAATAATCATAGGCGCGAATATTTTTTTATATATTTATTTGGGGCATTTGTTTTTATATTGGTTATTTATTTATTAATTGTTATATCTTAGCAGTTTAATTTTTATGTCGGTTATAGTATAATATTATGAAGTGGAGGATTATATGAAAAATAAAGATTTCGAAAAAATTGTTACTCATTTAAAGACTAGTGGATTTGTTTATCAAGGTTCACAAATTTATGGTGGGCTATCTAATACTTGGGACTATGGTCCATTAGGTATTGAATTAAAAAATAATATTAAGAAGGCTTGGTGGAAGAAATTTATTCAAGCTTTGCCTAATAATGTTGGTATTCAAAGCGCTATATTGATGAATCCTAAAGTATGGGAAGCTAGTGGACATGTGGGTGGTTTTTCTGATCCTTTAATGGATTGTAAGAATTGCAAGACTCGTCATCGTGCTGATAAATTAATTGAAGATTTTACTAATCAAGAAGTTAATTGTGGTGAAATGAGCAATCAAGAAATGATGGCTTTTATTAAAGAACATAAAATAGCTTGTCCTGATTGTGGTAGTCATGACTTTACGGATATTCGTCAATTTAATTTGATGTTTAAGACTTTCCAAGGGGTTACAGAAGATAGTAAAAATACTATTTATTTAAGACCGGAAACAGCTCAAGGGATGTTTGTTAATTTTAAAAATGTTCAAAGAACAATGAGAAAGAAATTGCCTTTTGGTATTGGTCAAATTGGCAAATCTTTTAGAAATGAAATTACTCCTGGTAACTTTATTTTCCGTACTCGAGAATTTGAACAAATGGAATTGGAATTTTTTACTAACCCTAGTGAAGATTTACAATGGTACCAATTCTATAAAGAATATTGTATGAAGTTTTTAACTAACTTAGGGGTTAGTAGTGATAATTTGCGTTATCGTGATCATGATGATAAAGAGTTGTCGCATTATTCTAAAGCGACTGTCGATATTGAATATTTATTCCCATTTGGTTGGGGTGAAATTTGGGGTATAGCTTGTCGTAGTGATTATGATTTAAGACAACATCAAGATCATTCAAAAGAAAATTTGGAATATTTAGATCCAATGACTAATGAAAAATTCTTGCCATATTGTATTGAGCCAAGTGTTGGTGTTGAACGTTTAATTTTAACATTTGTTAATGATGCTTATGATGAAGAAGTTTTAAATGAAAAAGATACAAGAATTGTTATGCATTTGCATCCGGCATTAGCTCCTTATAAAGCTTGCGTTATGCCTTTAAGCAAACAATTAAGTGAAAAAGCCTTAGAGGTATATTCTTCTTTAGCGGATGATTTTATGGTTGATTATGATGAAGCGGGTTCAATTGGTAAACGTTACCGTCGTCAAGATGCGATTGGTACTTATTACTGTATAACTTTTGATTTCGATAGTTTAGAAGATAATTGTGTTACAGTTCGTAATCGGGATACTATGGAACAAGAAAGAGTTGAAATTAGTCGTTTACATGATTATATTTCTGCATCATTAAAATATTAATCATGGGTAGAATTGACAACAAGGTAATTAATGATATATTAAATCAATGTGATATCGTAAGTGTGATATCACATTATTTGCCCGTTGTTAAGGCAGGGAGTAACTATAAGTGTGTTTGTCCTTTTCATGATGATCATGATCCTTCAATGGTTATTTCTCCAACAAAACAGATATTTAGTTGTTTTGTTTGTAAGACTAGTGGTAATGCATTGACCTTTGTGACTAAATATTTAAAAGTTAGTGTGCCGAAAGCTTTGAATGAATTGATTGAGATATGTAATTTAGATATTTCTTTATTTAATGACAATCAAGTAAGTGAAGTTAATACTAAATTTATAGATTTGTATAAGTTGTTTGATGAAGCATTAAACTATATGCAATATGAGCTTAAGTCTTTAGATAATCAAAAGTATTACCAATACTTAATTGATCGTGGTATTACTGATGACTTAATTAAAAAATTTAAGATTGGTTTTAATCCTAATAAAAATGGCTTGACTACTTTTTTAGAACGTAAAAAATATGATTTAGATGATGCAGTTAAAGTTAACTTGTTAGGATATAATCAAAGCTATTTTGATATTTATGCTAATCGGATAGTTTTTCCAATATTTGATCAAGTTGGACATCCGATTGGAATAACTGCGCGTAGTTTAGATAGTGATCAGGCAAAATATATTAATACTAGTAGTACCGTTTTGTATAATAAATCAGATGTCGTTTATAATTATCATATAGCGAAAGAAAGTTATAAAACGGAAAATCGGGTTATTGTGGTTGAAGGAGTAATGGATGTTATTGCCTTTAGCAAAGTAGGGATTAATTGTGTTGTTGCTACTTTAGGAACAGCTTGTACTAAAAAACAATTACAGTTGATTCGTAGTATTTCTAGTAATATTTGTTTTTGTTATGATCCGGATACAGCGGGGCAATTGGCATCTTATAAGGCAGGTCAATTGGCGCAACAGTTAGGTTTTGATATTAAAATAATTGATAACAAGACTAATTATGATCCAGATGAAATTATTAAAAATTTATCGGCTCAAGAGTTAGTATTGATTAGTAATAAAACTTTATTATGGAGTGAATTTGTTTTTAATTATTTGCAGAACAAATATGATTTAACTAATTTTAGTCAAAAGAAAGATTTCGCGAGTGAATTTTATCAAGAAATAGTTAAGGAAAAAGATGAACAAATTCGTCAGTATTTTATTAAAAGATTAAATGAAATAACTGGTTTCGAATTTGAAAATAAGAAAGTTGTAGATATTAAACGATTTAATAGTCATCATATTGAATATTTTACTGATGGATTAATTAAAGCACAAAGTTTGATTATTAGTTGTATGTTAAATAATGTGCAAAACATTGAAATATATAAAGAACAATTAGGTTTTTTGCCTAGTGAAGACTATAATCGATTAGCGTTACAAATTATTAAAACTTATAATGATAATTTAGATGTTTCTAGTGCTATTTTATTTAATTATTTAAGTGATGATCTTCAACAATTACTCGCACGCATTGTTGCGGAAAATTTGGATAATCAAATTGTTAGGGAAGAATCTTTTATGTTAGGTTGTATCCGAAAAGTAAATGTGGAGATGTTAAATCGAGAATTAAAGAATCTAGATAATGATATTATGAATATTTATGACGATAACTTGAAATTAGAATTATCGCAAAAAAGATATCAAATTATTAGAAAGATAAATGATATGATGAAAAAGGAGATAAAGTGATGAACGAACTGATGAAATTAGAGGATATCCGCAAAGTATTAAAAGACAAGTATGACAAAACTAGTATTTTAACGGAAGATGAAGTATTGAAAGCATTTGATCATTTAGATTTAAGTGATGATGAATTTCAAGAGCTTGTTGCATGGTTTACGGATAATGGTGTCATTTTTAGTGAAGATGTAATCATTGATGTTGATGCGGTGGCAGATGTTGAAGAAGATATTGATATCTTAGATGCGGATGTTATTGTAGAAGATGAAGAGGAAGAAGAGGAAGAAGAAAAGGATTATTCTTACTTACAAACTTCATCATCAAATAGTCGTTATGCAAAGATTAATGATCCAGTAAAAATGTATTTAAAAGAAATCGGTCAAGTACCACTTTTATCAATCGCTGAAGAATTAGAAATTGCTAAAAGAATAGAAGAAAAAGATGACGAAGCGCGAGATATGTTAATTTCTGCAAATTTACGTCTAGTGGTTTCTATTGCGAAAAAATATGTTGGTCGTGGTATGGCTTTGTTGGACTTAATTCAAGAAGGTAATTTAGGTTTAGTTAAAGCAGTAGAAAAATTTGATTATCGTAAAGGATTTAAATTTTCAACTTATGCAACTTGGTGGATTCGACAAGCAATAACTAGAGCGATTGCTGATCAAGCAAGAACAATTAGAATTCCCGTACATATGGTAGAAACAATTAATAAACTTACTAGAGTGCAAAGACAATTAGTTCAAGATTTAGGTCGTGATCCTAGCGCTGAAGAAATTGCGGAAAAAATGGAAAATATCACGGCAGAAAAAGTTCGTGAAATCCAAAAGATTGCATTAGAACCGGTGTCGCTTGAAACACCAATTGGTGAAGAAGAAGATTCACGTTTGGTCGATTTTGTGGAAGATAAAGATGTTTTATCGCCTGGTGATTATGCTTATAATCAATTATTAAAAGAAGAAATTGAAAAAGTTTTAGGGACGCTAACTGAACGTGAAGAAAAAGTTTTAAAACTTCGTTTTGGTTTAATTGATGGTAAAACTCATACATTAGAAGAAGTTGGAAGAGAATTTAAGGTCACTCGTGAAAGAATTCGTCAAATTGAGGGTAAAGCTTTAAGAAAGTTAAAACGACCTAATCGTAGTAAGCATTTAAAGGATTTCATGGAAAAATAATGATATTAAGTAAACGTTTGTTGACAATTGCTAGTTTAATCAAACCTCATAGTATTGTGGGGGATGTTGGATGTGATCATGCAAAGTTATTGATTTATTTAGTTCAAAATAATTTGATTGAAAAAGGCTACGCCTTAGATATTGCGCAGGGCCCTTTAAATCAGGCAATCAGTAATATTCAAAGTGAAAATTTAAGTGAGAAGATTATCCCAATTTTGAGTGATGGTTTAGATAAATGTCCTAGTGATGTTAATTGTATTGTCATTGCGGGTATGGGATATGATACAATTAAGTCTATTTTACTTAATAATCAATTTGTAACTGATCAATTAATCATTCAGTGTAACAGCAAGGTCTATGAGTTAAGAAGTTTGCTTAGTCAACTTAATTATCGCATTATTGATGAAATAATGGTTAATGAAGGCAAACATTATTATCAAATGATTGTTTGTGATATGACTAAAAATGGCAACTATAATGAGGATGAACTTTATTTTGGTCCAATATTACTTAAAAAAAGGGATGGTATTTTTCTTAAATATTATCAAAATCAATTAGCGGTTTTGTTGAATATTCAAAAAACTTATAAAGATGATGAAATTAATCGACAAATAAAAAACATTCAATCGATGTTGAATGTTTCTAAATAAGTTATTACATTATCAGTTATATTAGTAGGAGTTGAAGCTGCCGAAGAGATGGCAGCTTTTTTACATCCTTTAAGTAAAGATGTGTCGATATCTTTATCATCATTTATCAGATATGTAGGAATATTGATACTGTTACCAATTTCTACTAATTTATTGGCGTTATTGCTTTTTTTATCGCCGACAATAAAAAGGATGTCGATATTCTGGTTTTGAAGTTTTAGTATCGCTTCCTGTCTTAAACGGGTTGCTTGACATATTTCTTCAATTATTACTAAATTATTGATTTTGTTTTTGGCATATTCGATAAGATTGTAGATGGTTTTTATATTCATTGTCGTTTGACAAGTGCAGACTGTTTTTTTATGGGGATCCAATTTTTTTAAATCATCATAAGTTTCGTAAAGAATAATATTATTGGGATCTATTTCAATTATCCCATTGGCTTCAGGATGATTTTTTTGCCCAATATATAGTATTTGATAACCTTCATCTAGGTATTCTTGTACGTAATTTTGGGATTGGAGAACATACTTACATGTTGCATTGACAATAATTAGGTTCTTTTGTTGGGCCTTTTTAATTATTTGGGGGCTTACAC
>JBATBW010000099.1:0-5358 GCA_049662565.1 Erysipelotrichaceae bacterium
TAGTGATACTAATAGCGTAGGTCAAAACATTGATGGCTTATATGATAAATTCTTAAAAGACTATCGAATTGAACATGTTGTTTTTATGGATGTTCTAAATGAACAAAAGATAACTATTGATGATAAAACATATAATGTTATAGGAACAAATATGGCACCAATGATGAATAAATTAGTAGCTGGTAGAATGGCAAATGGCGATGGTTATGAAGTTGTATTAGCTGAGGCATTTGTCCAAAAGACAGGCCTATCTAATGATGAAATAATTGGTAAAGAAATAATGTTTGATGGTAAGGTTATTGATAATCAAGGTGAAAATGTAACCTATGATCCCATTAGTATTAAAGTAAAAGTAGTAGGAGTAGCGGATACTACCCAAACAACTGAAGAAGGGGGAGAAATTTTTTCATTTAACTTTGAAGATGCCCATTTCTTTAGTTATAATGCTTTAAAAGATATGCGTGCCCAAGCGGGAATGAGTATGGACGATACTCCATTTATTATTCGAACTAAAGATGCGAAAGTAATGATTGAAATTAAAGACGAACTGATGCAAAAGGGAATTGTCCCATTAGGACGTTTTCAATTAATTGAAGGTATTATTCGTTTAGACAATATGAGTGAAGAACAATCAAGTTCAGCTTATATCCTAATAGGTGTATTAGCGATATTTGCTTCTTTAGCTGTATCATTAATTACGGGTTTTATGCGTAAAAATGAATATGCAATATATAAGATAAATGGTTATAGTAATTCAAAATTATGTGGCTTAATCTTCATGGAGTATATGAGTATTGCATTTAGAATATTAGTTACTTTAGGTATATTAGGCATTGCTTATAATATTTTATTGAATATTGTAATTAGCACAACTTTTGTAAATACAAAAATTGCTCTGTTAGCGATAGGTTCAGTATTGTTTGTGACTTTACTTTGCGCATTTGCGACAACAATTGTAGCTTGCACTACCGATGAAATGAAGTCTTTAAAGACTGGCGATCGTTAAGAGAAGGAGAATATATGATAAAAATTAGTAACGTAACAAAAAAGTATGATAAAACAGTAGTATTAGAAAATCTAAGCTACGATTTTCATAATAATGGTATTACTTGTTTATTAGGTGCATCAGGATGTGGCAAGACAACTTTATTGAATCTTCTTGCTGGTTTTGATAGTGATTATAGTGGTAATATTATGGTCAATGGAATTGATATTGGTCAATTATCGGCAAGTGAATTAGGAAAGTATCGTAAAAATAATATTGGTTTTATTTTTCAAAATTACAATTTGATTAGTGGTTATAGTGTAATGGAGAATATTTTATTAGCCGCCCAATTAAACAATCAAAGTGAAGAAGATAATTTCAAACAGGCCTTAGATCTAATTAACAAATTAGGTATTGGTGTTAAAGCTGATGAAAAAGTTGAAAACCTCTCTGGGGGCCAAAAACAACGCGTAGCGATAGCTCGTGCATTAATAGGGAATGCTCGTATATTATTTGCGGATGAGCCAACAGGAGCTTTAGATCGCTCTACAGCTAATGAAATTATGGAACTATTAAAAGAGTTGTCCAAAGATCATTTAATAGTTGTGATTACTCATGATAGAAAAATATGTGACTATGCCAATGAAGTTATATCAATTATTGATAGCAAAATAGAAATTATTAAAGAAGATGTAACGCAAAAAAGTGATAAGATTGAAAAGGTTGTCATCAAAGATCATAAACCAAATATCATTAAAAGAGCTGCTCGCAACTTTAAAAATCATTTAGGTCGTTATATTGCTGTAGCTATTGCTCTAGCTATCGGCATTTCTGCTTTTTCCTTTTCATTATCTTCACAAAATATTATTGATAGTTCGATTGAAAAATTTAAAGAAAAAAACACGTCTTTCCAAAATGGTTTTGTAGCTTTAAAAGAAGATGGTTTAGACCCAACCCCATATTTAAAAGATGACGAACGAACACAACATATTTATTATCAATATGTAATGAAAGATGTCGACTTAAGTATTAATGGTAAACAAGTACATTTAGATAAAAAAATACCAATTTCTATGAGTGGGGAAAATATGGTTATTGGTATAATGCCAAGATATGGTCAAAATGAAATTGTTTTATCACCAAGTGTAGCAAAAAAGATCAATGATAATATTGAAGAGTTAGTAGGAAAAGATATTAATATTACTTTTAATAACCAAAGTATTAAAGTCAAAATTAGTGGTATTTTTAATGCGATGTATGATGATTTTATCTTAAGTTTAGATAGTGAAAACAAATTATACCAAAATATTAAAGATCAAAAAGCATTTTCCGTCGTTTATGATGTCAAAGAGTTTACGGATGTAATGCCAGTTACATTGATGTTAAAGGACAGGGGATTCATGGCAGAAACAGCAGCTAATGAAGTGGATTCTCTACAAAAAACTTTTAATAATTTGAAGACTCTTTTTATGGTGGTGTCAATCTTTATTTTATCAATCGGTTTATTTATTAGTGTATTATTATTGTTTAAATTAATGAATGCTCGTTATCGTGAAGTAGGTTTGATGTCGGCATTAGGCTATAGTCGCAGTCAAATAAGCAGGATTTTAATTAGTGAAAACTTAATGTTATCCGCTTTAGCGGTAGTAAGTAACTTAGTAGTAATTATACTAGTAATAATAATTGGTAAGTATGGATTCAGTATTGAAGTTTTATTAAAACCTATGCAAATTGGCATGTCAGTTATTGCCACATTTGTGGTTGTGACAACTATTAGTGGTGTAGCTAGTATCAAATTAATATGTACTCAACCAGCTACGGCTCTGAGAAAATAAAGGACTACTAAGTCCTTTTTTTACAGTAATTATGAATAAATTATGTTATAATATAAAAAACAAAAGGGAGTACAAATATGGAAATAGATGTTACACAAATCATCCTTAAAGGTGAGTGGTTTTTAAGAATCTTTATCGCTTGTTTATGCGGAGGAATTATTGGTTATGAAAGAAAAAGCAGAAATAAAGAGGCAGGTATTAGAACCCATGCGATTATTGCTTTAGCTTCGGCTTTGATAATGATTGTATCTAAATATGGTTTTAGTGATGTTAGAAGTTATGATGCAGCTAGAATTGCTGCCCAAATTATTTCAGGTATTGGTTTTATTGGTGCTGGGGTTATTTTTGTAAAGCAAGGAACAATATCGGGTTTGACTACGGCAGCTGGAATGTGGGCGACTGCTGGTGTGGGTATGGCTATTGGTAGTGGCTTATATGATATGGGTATTTTCACGACTTTGTTGATATTGGGTTTACAAATGATGTTTCATCGTGGTGTTTTTCTTAAATTGGATTATGTCAACCAAGTGATGAAATTAGAAGTGATTAAGGGTGATAATGTTGTAGATGATATAAAAAATGAGTTTAAATTTCATAGTATCAATATTCATAATATTAATATTGATAAAATGAATTTAGAAACGATGGCTATTAATATTGAAATTTTAATGAGTAAAGAAGAAGATTTAAATTCTTTAATTACTAAGTTATCTAACAAAGATTATTTTATTAAAATGAATCGATAATATATATAGACAACCATCTATGTTTAATGTATAATATAGATGGTTATCTATGTGAGGTCGATTATGGATGAAATTCAAGTTAGTAATATATGTAAGGCGTTTAGTGATTTAAATCGAATAAAAATAATTAAAATGTTAAGTAGTGGTGAATTGTGTGCTTGTAAGTTATTAGAACAGTTAAACATAACCCAACCAACTTTGTCTCATCATATGCAACTATTAGAAAGTTGTGATTTAGTTAAGGTTCGCAAGGATGGGAAAAGAACATATTATGCGATTAATTGTTTGATCTTTAAACAATTTAAAGAATTTATAAATAATATTGGATGTGGTTGTATATGTTAAATTTTTTAATTGAACAAGTTTTAGGTATGAAGTGGTTACATGATTTAATTGGTGAACTACTTATTATAATTAATATTGATATTACTAGTAAATTGGGTAATAGTTTGCATTTTTTCCTTTATGATATGATTAAGATTAGTTTATTATTAAGTGTCTTAATATTTATCATATCTTATATTCAAAGTTATTTTCCGCCCGAACGTAGTAAAAAAATTATGGGTAAATTTAAAGGGATATGGGCTAATATTATTTCGGCATTATTAGGTACGGTAACTCCGTTTTGTAGTTGTTCATCGATTCCTTTATTTATTGGTTTTACTAGTAGTGGTTTACCATTAGGGGTTACATTTTCTTTTTTAATATCATCGCCAATGGTAGATTTAGGGAGTTTAGTCTTATTGATGAGTATATTTGGTTTAAAAGTGGCGGTTGTTTATGTGGTAGTTGGTTTAATAATTGCGGTTATTGGTGGCGCAATTATAGAAAAGTGTCATTTAGAACGCTATGTCGAAGATTTTATTTTACAAACTAAATTTGTAGATAGTGATTTGCCACAACTATCGATTAATGATCGATTAAATTATAGTAAAGAACAAGTTGGGAATACTTTTAGAAAAGTTTTCCCTTATATTTTAATAGGGGTAAGTATTGGAGCGATTATTCATAATTGGATACCACAAAGCTTTATAGAATCATTACTAGGTAATAATAATCCTTTTGGCGTAATTCTAGCAGTGTTAGTTGGTATACCGATGTATGGCGATATCTTTGGAGTTATTCCTATTGCTCAAGCATTATTAGCGAAAGGAGCACAGTTAGGGACAGTATTAAGTTTTATGATGGCAGTTACGACTTTAAGCTTGCCTTCGATGATTATGTTAAGGAAAGCAATTAAACCAAAATTGTTAGGTATATTTATCTTAATTTGTACGATTGGTATTATTATTATTGGTTATTTGTTTAATATTTTTCAATATTTATTTATTTAACAGGAGGACGTATGAAAATATTCAATAACAAAGAAGTAAAAAGTGAAAAAGAATGCGATGTAAAGATATTAGGCGGTGGCTGCGCAAAGTGTAATCAATTAGAAGCTAATACAATAATTGCGTTAAAAGAATTGGGTTTAATTAGTGAAGTTCAACATATTAAAGATTATGCTCAAATCGCAAGCTATGGCGTAATGAGTACACCAGCGATTGTATATAAGAATCAAGTTATTAGTTATGGTAAAGTATTAAGTAGTGAAGAAATTGTGAAGTTACTGAAAGCTATAGTCTAACTATAGTTTTTTTTATTTTAAATGAGTTATAATAAAAGAGTGAGGTACATATATGCAAAAAAATATCAAATATTTGTTTATTGGACGTAGTGGTAGTGGTAAAGATTATGTTGCCAGCAAGTTAAAAGATTGGGGTTATAAACAACTAATTACGCACACTACTAG
>JBATBW010000100.1:0-5088 GCA_049662565.1 Erysipelotrichaceae bacterium
ATAATATTTTCTATGGCAATGGATTAGTTAAACGATTATTAAAAGCTAGTGAAAAAGAAAACAAAGCAACTGTCTTCGGATATTTTGTAGAAGATCCAAGAAGTTTCGGGGTTGTAGAATTTGATAATGATATGAAGGTGTTATCTTTAGAAGAAAAACCAACTTATCCGAAATCTAATTATGCAGTTACTGGTTTGTATTTTTATGATAATAGAGTTGTTGAATATGCGAAAATGGTAAAACCTAGTAAAAGAGGAGAATTGGAAATTACTGATTTAAATAACATTTATTTGCAGCATGGAGATTTAGACGTTGAGTTGTTAGGTCGGGGTTTTGCTTGGCTTGATACTGGAACAATGGACGACTTATTAGAGGCAGCAAATTTTGTAAAAACTATCGAAAAAAGGCAAGGTATTAAAATAGCAGTTCCTGAAGAAATAGCATATAAGTCAAATTGGATTGATAGAGAAGAAATCCAAAGAGCTGTTGAAAAGTTTGGTAAGTCAGCTTACGGAAAACATTTGAAATATATTTTAGATGGAGTTCATATTTATTAATATGGATAACATTAATGAGATATTAGAGTGGATTAATAGTTTAAATAGAACCACAATCGTAAATATCAATAGAATAAAATTGAGTGAAAGCAATTACTGGTTTTTAGATGAAAATGAAGATATCATTACTAACAAAAACAATTCATTTTTTAGTGTTAAAGCAATTTCCGGTATGTTAAATGGAAAAGAGATAGAGCAACCAATAATCGTTCAAGACGAAATTGGTTTTTTAGGAATCATTATGCAAATCAAAGATAATATTCCATATTTTTTAATGCAAGCTAAAATTGAACCTGGTAACATTAATTGTGTCCAAATCTCTCCAACTATTCAAGCAACAAAAAGCAACTTTACTCAAGTACATGGTGGGAACAAACCCCATTACCTAGATTATTTTTACAATTACTCAAATTATAATGTAGTATACGATCAAATTCAATCAGAACAGTCTTCGAGATTTTTTAAGAAAAGAAACAGGAATGTGATTATTGAAATCGATGGATCGATAGATATTGTGGTGTTTGAAAACTTTAAGTGGATGACACTAAAACAAATTAAATTATTGATGAATTATGATAATTTGGTTAATATGGATACGAGAACCGTTATTTCTTGTTTGCCACTAGAGAATATTAAGTTTAAATCAATAACTGATGATATTTATAATACAAACAGGGAATTATATAATTCTATTTTTGATGATAATTGTGTATATGAAAGACAAAAAATAACATCAAAATTAGTTGATTATAAAATGTTTAGTAAGAATAAGCTAGAAATAAAAAAATTGAGTGAGATGAATAACTGGGTTGTAAATGATAACGGTATAATCCATAAAAGCAAATATCCATTCAAGGTTTCATATTTTGATATAGAAATTGAAGGCAGAGAAGTAAGAAAATGGAATCAACCATTGTTTGAAGCTTGTGAAATAGCTTTATTTGGCTTGATAGTAGCTGACTTTAATGGTGTTTTGAAAGTTTTAACCAAATTAACTGTAGAAATAGGGTGTTTTGATAACGTTGAATTAGGTCCAACTATTCAGTTGAATTCGATTGGCGATTGTAATAGTAACAATGTAGAACGTCTATTTCTAAATCACGTTAATAAAAAAGAAAATATATTGAATGATGTGTTATTGTCCGAGGAGGGTGGTAGATTTTATCATGAGCAAAACAGAAATATAATAGTGAAAATAGATAAAGACGTATTAGTTGATATTTCTAATGAATATGAATGGTTAAGTTTATCGACATTAAGTAACTTGATAAAGCATAATAATTATTTAAACATCCAATTAAGAAATCTTTTATCGATTATTGAAATATAAAAAAAGGATAAAATTATGAAGAAAATCAACATAGGGATTATATCACCTTCTGAAATAGCCTTTAGAAGATTTATGCCAGCATTGGATCTTACTGATAGATTTAATTTTGTTGGCATTGCAATTTCTAATAGTGATGAATGGAATGGTGATTTAACCGAGGAACTTAGAAATAGTGAGATTGGGAAGGCAAAAAGATTCACTGATATTTATGGCGGAAAGATATTTGGTTCTTATTCGGAGTTAATTACTAGTAGTGAAGTTGATGCAATATATCTCCCGTTGCCTCCAGGTTTACATTATGAATGGGGTAAAAAATGCTTAGAGAACAAAAAACATCTTTTTATTGAAAAGCCATCGACAACATCATTTTCAGATACTAAAGAATTAATAGAGTTATCAATAAAAAATAATGTTGCAATTCACGAAAATTATATGTTTATTTATCACGAACAAATTAATCAAATAGACAAACTAATAAATAGTGATAGTATTGGTGAAATACGACTTATAAAAGCTGATTTTTGTTTTCCGAGAAGGCAACAAAATGATTTTAGATATAATAAGAGCTTAGGTGGGGGATCATTGTTAGATTGTGGAGGATACCCTATCAAATTGCTTACCCATTATATGGGTAACGACATAGAAAATGTATGTGGGAATTTGATATATGAAAATGATATAGATTTGTATGGTGCAGCACAATTTATTGGGAACAATATTATTGGTCAAATATCTTTTGGAATGGATAACGCATATAAATGCAAACTTGAAATTATAGGAAATAAGGGTATAATTAAAACTGATAGAGTATTCAGTGCACCTAATGACTTAATTTGTAATATTAATATTATTGATTTAAAAAATAATGTTAAAAATTTAGAAGTTAAACCTGATGACACTTTTAAGAAATCTTTAATTGTTTTTAGCGATTTGATTTGTAATGTAACGACAAGAAATAAAGAATACGAAAGTATGTTGTTGCAGAGCAAACTAGTTGACGATTTGTATAAGGCGGGAAAATAAAATGAAATATGCATTGGTAACTGGGGCAGGGGGGTTTATTGGAAGTAATTTAGTTAACAAATTGTTGTTGGAAGGCTATTATGTATACGGTGTAGATATAGTCGAACATGGGTTGGTTCGCTTTGAAGATAATTTAAACTTTAAAAAAATAATTGTATCGAATAGTGACTTTGATCAATTAAGTTATTCTAATATTGAAAAAATAGATATTGCATTTCACTTGGGTTGGGCAGGTAAATTAGGTGGACCTGATTTAAATGACTTTGATATGCAAATTGGAAATGTTGTCATGACAGAAAGACTAATTAAAAAATTATTGTCATTTAAAATTAATAAATTTGTTTTTTGTGGTTCGATTTCACATTATAAATTTGTTAGATATGAGATTGAGAATATTAATTCTGACATATATGGTTTATGTAAATCTTTTGCGAGTAAGCTTTCATTAAATATAATGCAAAGAAATAAAGTTGAATGTAATGTAGCTTTATTAGCTAACACTTTTGGAGTTGGAGACAAGTCAAAAAAAGCAGTTAATACCTTAATTGAGAAAATGAAAAATAATGATGATTTGGTTTTGATTGAAGGTGATACTCTCAATGATTGGGTCTATATTGATGATACAATCGATGGACTAATAGCTATAGCTTTGAAAGGAAAGCCTTACAAAACATATTACATTGGAAACAGGGAAATAAAAACATTTAAAAATAATATGGATACAATGAAAAAAGCAACTGGCTACAAAAAAGAACTAGTGTTTGGCGGTTATAAGGACACTACTGTGGCAGATTATACGCAATTAGATTTAGAAGCATTATTTCACGATACGGGTTTCCAATGTAAATGTGACTTGGAAGAATCTTTAATTAAAACAAAAGACTATTTATATAGTTGTTGGGAGGTAAAGAAATGAAAATATTAGTTACAGGTGGCGCAGGATTTATTGGAAGTAATTTTATCTTTTACATGTTAGATAAATATAAAGATTACGAAATAGTGTGTGTTGATTCATTAACATATGCTGGGAACTTATCTACTCTTGATAGTATAATGAATAAGAAGAATTTCATATTCGTTAAAGAAGACATTGTTAATAGAGTGGGTATTTATAGTATTTTTGAAGAATATAAACCAAATGTTGTAGTGAATTTTGCTGCGGAAAGTCATGTTGATAGAAGTATTGAAAATCCCGAAATTTTTTTGCAAACAAATATACTTGGGACACAAGTGCTGATGGATGCATGTAGGAAATATGGAAACATTCGATATCATCAAGTGTCTACAGATGAGGTGTATGGAGATTTACCTCTAGATGAACCGGATTTGTTCTTTACAGAAGAAACACCAATTCATACTAGCAGCCCTTATAGTTCGTCAAAGGCAGGTGCGGATTTATTAGTTCAAGCATATTTCCGAACTTATAGATTACCTATTACTATTAGTAGGTGTTCGAATAATTACGGCCCTTATCATTTTCCGGAAAAACTTATACCGTTGATGATCGCCAATGCTTTGAATGATAAGCCTCTTCCAGTTTATGGGAAAGGTGAAAATGTTCGTGATTGGCTATATGTTGAGGATCATTGCAAGGCGATAGATTTAATTATTCATAATGGTACCATTGGAGAGGTGTATAATATCGGTGGTCACAATGAAATGAAAAATATAGATATAGTCAAAATTATATGTAAGGAATTGAAAAAACCCGAAAGTCTTATTACTTATGTTGCCGATAGAAAAGGACACGATATGAGATATGCCATAGATCCAACTAAAATTTATAATGAACTAGGTTGGCTTCCTGAAACTAAATTTAATGACGGAATAAAAAAAACTATTCAATGGTATTTAGATAACAAACAATGGTGGGAGACAATAATTTCTGGTGAATACCAAGATTATTATGATTTGATGTATAAAAACAGATAAATTATTAATAATTCAGTATTATATAAACAATCGAATGATCGGTTATTTTTAACGGCCCTGCAAAGTAATTTAGGGTTTAAAGAGAAAAACGCTTTAAAATAATCTAGGTTTTTAGAGACTGTATGCTAAAAATACAGTCTCTTTTTTCCTTTTTTTTTACTGGCTCCAAAATAATCTAGGGTCAATTTCTGCGACATCATATATTTCTTTTTTTTTATTTTTTTCTTTTGTTTAATGGTATTCCAG
>JBATBW010000101.1:0-1581 GCA_049662565.1 Erysipelotrichaceae bacterium
AAGTGACTCACATACCACATCTAAATTACCCGATACTTCACCTACTTGAATCATATCCACCATATATTGGGGAAAGATATCACAAGCAATCATACCACTACTAAAAGTTTCACCCTTTTCTAAAGAATGAGAAATAATTCGCAAAATAGCTAAACTATCTTCATCATAATTATCTACCATCATTAAATCTATTCCATTTTCAATAGTCATTCCACAATTCAACAACATATTAATTTGCGAACAAAAAGATGATAATTCCAGATTAGATAATTTTTTCTTTTTCATATAATCTCTTCCTTTCCTAATTAATAACGATATTTCGTCAAATAATTACTACCATCACCAACAAATTGTGAAATACTATCAAAAATACTTTTACTATCTTCAAAAGTCGGATCCATAAGTTTCCAACTAACACCATCAAATTCAATAATCCCATTAATCCAGCCCACATCACTAATATAAACACTAATCCAAGCATGATAAACATCTTGAACATAGCCAATATCCATTCTTGTTGGAATTCTTTGACTACGTAAAATACTTGCCATAACCGCCGCATAGTCAAAACAAATACCTTTACCTTCTTCAATTACCTTGTCAATAATTGGCGTATAACCACTCTTAACACTAGTAGCTTTATCAAAATCATAAGATATATTTCCGATAACATAGTTATATACCTTTTCAACTACTTCTAGTTCCGTTTTAGCCCCTTCAACAACTTCTTTACCTTTTTCAATTTGTTTAGTACTTTCATTAAAATTCACATATTGATTAGGATATAAAAACGGAGAGAATTCATTAACTAATTTTACATCAATGGTCACTGCCAAAATAACATAATAAGATTTACCACTACGATTTTCATTAATTGTAATCGTATATTTCCCATCACCTTCAGTCAATGGAAATACTTCCAAACCACCATTCAATGAATAAGTATACACATTGTCGCTAGGACATCTAATTTGTAACTTAGCCTTTTTACTACCTTTATACTCAACAACAACATACCCTTGATCATTATTTGAATAATCAATACTTCCCCCTTTATTTTCAACTATTAATTCTTTATCCGCAGTAGGTATCAACACTTGCGGATTATTGTCTCTTATTGGTAAATTATCATTACTGTTAGCTTTTTTTGAACAAGAAAATAATAATATTGAGATAATTATAATAATTATTATTTTACTATTTTTATTCATAATTATACTCATCCTAACCATTTATACATTAATTAAATTATATAACAATGACCCATTATTTACAAATTATAATTATATAATGACAAAATCTTCAACATATTTGTTATTTATAATTGTAGTTTTACAATATATATGATATATTTGTAATACCGCCATATAACAAAGGAGCCGATATGATGGAAATTTGTAATAATGAAGAAACTATAAGTATCCAATTATTTGGAAATTTTAAAATATGTCAAAAGGACATCGTCTTAACAAATGATCAATTAAGTGACAACATTTGTCATCTAATTGCCTATCTAAGTGTATATCGAAATAATTCTTATTCATCTGAATCAATTTTCGGAAATTTAATCGAAGAAGATGT
>JBATBW010000102.1:0-5998 GCA_049662565.1 Erysipelotrichaceae bacterium
GATTGGGGCAATTTTGATCTTGTTGTTATAGATGAATCTCATAATTTTAGGAATAGAAACGATAGATACGATGATAACGATCAATTAATTATGACTAGATATGCAAGGCTGCTTCAGGAAGTAATTAAGAGTGGTAAGAATAATACTAAGGTATTACTTTTGTCAGCTACTCCGGTAAATAATAGTTTAGTTGATTTGAAAAACCAAATCAGTATCATTACAGGAGATTCAGATTGTGCTTTTAAAGAAGATGGTATTACAAGTGTTGAAAACCTATTACGTAAATCTTCGGCAGTAATAAATCAATGGGAACAAAAAAATAATCATAAGAAAAATGAATTATTAGATAGTTTGCCGTCTGATTTTTATAAACTTCTTGAAATGCTTACAATTTCTCGAAGCAGAAAACATATTACTGGTTACTATGGAAATAGTGAAGTAGGTAAATTCCCGTTTAAAAATAAACCTATAACATGTAGAAAAAATATTGACACTGAAAATTCGTTATTAAATTTCAATGAAACTAATAGGTTGTTAGAGGCTCTTAATTTATCAGTTTATACACCAACGATGTACATTAAAAGTGAACATCTTCGTTATTATATCGATAAATATAATTTAGTTGGTAAACATGGAGGTAAATTAGATTTTAATATTCAATCTAAAGGTATTATTATATTACATAGATTTAACTTGTTTAAAAGATTAGAAAGTTCGGTATATTCTTTTTCAGAAACTCTTAGACGGTTGTTAGAAAAAATACAACGTACAATAGTACTATTAGAAAATAATTTATCAATTGATGAAGAACTAGGTGAATTTGATGAAGAGTATTCTTATATTGAAGGTAAATATGAAATAGAAGTTAATCATCTAATTGTTAGTGATTATATCGAAGATTTAAGAAATGACGAAATAATTATTAAAAAAATATATGAAGAAGCGATGAATATTTTAGAGAACGATCGAGACAATAAAATACATGAACTTCAAAATATAATTATTGATAAAATTTTTAAAACACCATACAACGATGGGAATAAAAAAATCATTATTTTTACTGCTTTCTCTGATACGGCTGAATATATTTATTCGAAGATATCAGATGAATTGATGAAGCTTAATATAAATACAGCATATGTAACAGGAAGAGGGGTAAAGACAACAAATAGGAGAGTAGATAATGACTTTAATTCTATACTTTGTTCTTTTTCGCCTTATTCAAAGATGAAAAAAGATATTCCTCAAAGCGAACAAATTGATATACTAATTGGTACAGATTGTATTTCAGAAGGTCAAAACCTACAAGACTGTGATACAGTGATTAATTTTGATATTCAATGGAACCCAGTTTCTTTAATTCAAAGATTTGGCCGTATTGATAGAATAGGTAGTAAAAATAAAGAAATTCAAATGATTAACTTCTTCCCTGATATGGAATTAAATGATTATTTAGGGTTAGAGACTAGGGTTAAAGGTAAAATGACAACATTAAATTTAGTTTCTACAGGTGATGAAGATATTCTAACACCTGAGATGAATGACTTTAATTTTAGAAAAAGACAATTAGAAAAACTTAAAGATGAAGTTATTGATATTGAAGATGCTAATGAAAATATATCGTTGACAGATCTTAATATGAATGAATACTTAAATGAACTTTCTGAATATGTAAATAATAGTCCGAATATTAATAAAGTACCTAATGGTGTTTATTCAGTAACAGGTGGCGATGATAAAGGTGTGTTATTTTGCTTCAAACATAGTAATCAACTAGAAAAACCAAAATCTGATAGTTCGTTATATCCGTATTATTTATTATATATAAATAATGATGGGGAAATTCTTTATGGTAACGGGCAAGTTCGGGAAGTTGTTAAATTATTTAGAAAATTATGCTATGGAAATAATAAGGTGGTACCGGAGCTTTTCTCAAAATTCTTTGATCGGACAAATAATGCCGAAGAAATGGAATTTTATTCGGATTTATTAAATAAAGCTATTACTTCTATAAAAGGAAAAGAAGAAGAAAAAGCAAGTCAAACTGTTTTCGATTTTGGTGGTTTTAATAATGCTTTCGCTGATGAAACAGCAGACGATTTTGAACTCATTTCATTTTTGGTGGTTGAATAATGTTTGAATTCAATAATGAATATAAAATTAATAAAAGGCTTTTTATGAAAGATTTTATTCCAAAGTCTTTGAGTCCTGATATTAAAAAGAAAATTAAGGATAATTTGTTAAAAGTCACTTTGTTGTATCAAATTGCAGGAGATGAAACACCTTCAATAATTAACAACGAGTATAATTATCAAGTAATTCAGTTATATGATTTTGAAGTTAAAGATATAAAAAAAGCATCATTTTTAGGATCAATCTATCAAGATATTATCAAATCTCCTTGCATAATTCATATCCATGATCAAAATAAAGAAATTTATTCTTTAGCTTTAAAGAGATTAAACAGGCAAGATCAATCGGAAATAATAGTAACAGATAAACTATTAACATCAACATTTAGTTTTACACTACCTGATACTAAGAAACAAAAAATCAAAGATTATATTAGTTTTGAACATATTGTAAATAAAAATAATAAGTTATCTTATTATAAAGAAGTTTTTGTGAAACTATACATATTAGAAAATTTGAGTTTATATTCAAAAATTAAAGAATCTTTAGATAAACCATTATGGTATGATGATAATAAAGTAGAAAATATTTTTAATCAAATAAAACTTTTAGAAACTAACAAACAAAAACTTTCGAAAACAATAACAAATGCCGAAAAAGTTAAGATTAATAAAGAAATAAAACTCATTCTACAAAGGCTGGAGGTGATGTGAATTGAAAACTAAAATAAAAAAAATCTTTGTATGCGAGCAACCCTGGTACAAAAAATGGTGGATATATGTAGTTTTTTCTTTTGTTTTATTTGTGTTATTATTCGTAATTCCTTGTGGAATAAACGAAGTATACAAAGCTGGATTAGTAGCTAAAAACCCATACATTACAATGTGGGGAGCTGGTGAGGCATTAGTTTTTTACGGATCATTTCTCGCGTTTGTTGGAACTGTTAGTTTGGGAGGATTAGCATTAGTACAAAACAATAAAATTCAAAAGAATCATGAAGATAATCAAAAAAGAGATGAAGCAATTAATCAAATGCCTTTCTTAGCATTAACCGGTTCTCGATTTAAAATATTTGATCACAATTACCAGACGTTGGTTTCTGAATTGGCTTTAAGAAATTCAAACAACGGTTATAAAATATTAGATTATTCAATAAATACATTAATAGATGCAAAAGAAATTTATCTATATCTTACATTTAAAAATATAGGGGATTCAATTGCCGTTGCGCTTGAATGTATTGATATGAATAAAAATAGCAACGAAAACACTATTTGTTTTATTGATTCTATCAATAATGAATATACTGATTATATATCTAAAAACAATTTTGCAAAAACTATGATTATCATTAATGTTGATGAATTAAATTTATTGAAATTAAAGAATTATGAATTAGTATATTACAATCGTTTAGGACATATGTACAAGCAAGAATTAAAAATTTCAATTAATGAAAAGTACGGCATGTTGGTCAAGTTAAATATGAAATCTATTATTGAGCATAAAAATCAAGGAGGAGAATAAATGGAACACAAAAAAATATCACAAGAAATCAACAATATTGTTTCTGACAATGTAAATATGTTGGCACAGTTATTTCCGTCAGCAGTAAAGGATGGCCAAGTTGATTTTGTAGCTTTAAAAGAAGAATTAGGACAGTTTGAGGAAGTTGGCAAGGAAAAATATGAACTTACTTGGAGTGGCAAGCAAAATGCAAAGAAAATGGCTCAGGAAGATGTTTATAATCGAACACTAAAATATGTTGAAAAGGACAGCAAGAACCCTGAAACAACAGAAAATTTATATATTGAAGGAGATAACCTTGAAGTCTTAAAACTTCTTCGTCAAAACTATTATGGTGCAATTAAAATGATATACATAGACCCACCATATAACACTGGTAATGATTTTGTTTATAAGGATAGTTTTTCTATGTCAACTGAAGAAAGTGATATTGCAGAAGGAACGCGCACTGTAGATAATGAAAAATTACAGAAAAACCAAAGATCAACTAATAAATACCACGCAAATTGGTTGAATATGATGTATCCTCGTTTGAAGGTTGCAAAAGATTTATTAACAGATGACGGAGTTATTTTTATTTCCATTGATGATAACGAAGTTGATAATCTTAAAAAGGTTTGTAATGATGTATTAGGTGAAAAAAATTTTGTTGCTGGTTTTATAGTTGTTCGTTCTGAGGGTGGAGGATTAGCGAAACAGGCTGTTATAGGTCACGATTATTTGTTATGTTATGCAAAATCGATTTCTGATTTTGTTCCTCTTGGCAGACCAAAAGATATACGTGGAAAAATTGTTACAATAAATGATGAAGAATATTGGATTGAAACGGATTGGCTTAGAAAAGAATTTGGTAAATATGGTACTTGTCCATATGAAGAAATAGAAAAATGGAAAGGCAAAGACAAAAAAATTGAAATTGATAAAGGTATAGAAAATGGACAATATACCTTAATTGAAAAAGAAGATTGTCATATTGTTGGAAGATATAGAAAAGCAGCTGAAGACACAAGTAAATTTTATACAATCTTAAAACATCTAAACAAAAAGGGTGTTCACGACTTAAAAGAATTGAATTTGTCTGCATATTTTAATTTTCCAAAACCTATTGATTTATTAAAAGAACTTGTATTGGGGGCAACAATCAAAAACAAAAATTGCATTATATTAGATTATTTTAGTGGCAGTGCTACAACAGCCCATGCAACGATGCAATTAAATGCAGAAGATGGTGGCAATCGTAAATTTATTATGGTGCAAGTACCTGAGGAAACAGAAAAAAACAGTGAAGCATATAAGGCTGGGTACAAAAATATATGTGAAATAGGTAAAGAGCGTATTCGTCGTGCTGGCGAAAAAATCAAAGAAGAAATTGAAACATCAAATGCACAGCTTAAACTTGGCGAAGAACCTAAAAAAGTTCCTGATATTGGGTTTAAAGTGTTTAGAGCTTCGGATACTAATATTAAATGGAATTTAACCAATGATTTAGGTCAAATTAGTTTGGATAATGCTGCAGTTTCACCCGATAGTATTGATTTTGTTATGGGTGCAAATGATATTGATGTTGTTTATGAAATTATGCTTCGTCAAAAAGATGTGCCTTTATCTGAAACTTTGGAAGTTTTAACTGATATAGGGGATAGAACTTATCTTTATGCGAGTAGTTATTTAATTTGCCTTGAAACAATTATTAGTGAAGATATGATTGACAAATTATCGTCTTTAGAACCATTGCCAATAAAGTTTGTGTTTAGAGATAGTGCTTTTGGTGATGATATAAGTTTTAAAGATTATACTTTTAGAAGATTGAGTGCTCTTATTGAAAAGAATTCTGGATTAACAAAAAAAGCATATACAGTAGAATTTTTATAAGGAGGAATTTACTATGTCTAAAAAAATTGAATTTCAATTTGATGATGGTTTAGGTTATCAACTTGATGCGATTAATTCAGTTGTTGGATTGTTTAAAGGTCTACCTAGAAGAATTGACGGTATATATAGACCTCAAAATATTGTTAAAATTGGGTCTGGAAATCCAGTAAGAAATGAAAGTATTGTTGCGGGGATGAGACTATTAGAAAACTTGCGCACAACACAATTAGAAAATAAATTATTTTCCGATGTTGAATTAAAAAATAATAACTTTACTATTGAAATGGAAACTGGTACTGGTAAAACATATGTATATCTTAGAACTATATTAGAATTATATAAGGAATATGGCTTTAAAAAATATATGATTGTTGTACCATCTATCGCTATTAGAAAAGGTGTTGAAAAATCAATAGATCAATTAAGTGATCATTTTAAAAGATTGTATGATATCAATATTAAGCGT
>JBATBW010000103.1:0-2154 GCA_049662565.1 Erysipelotrichaceae bacterium
ATTACTAAAGCCACTGCGAAGAATTTAGATAATCGGTATAAGAATGTTGATGAAATGATAAAGGACTTAAATGAATGTTTATTGCCTAATCATGCAAATGATAAGAAAATTGAGTTTTTACCAGCTGTAAGTGATTTAGAGAAAACAATGGTAATGAATGCCGTGCCAACTAGTGAAAGTAAGAGTCGTAAGAATATCCTAAATGTGATAATTGGTTTGTTATTGATTATTTTAAGTACAGTTGGTGTGGGTGTTATTTTATTTCTAACGGGAATGTTTAATCCAATGAGTAAAATGGTAAAAATACCAAATGTTGTAAATTTAAGTTATGATGAAGCGAAGACGAAACTTCAAGAACAAGGTCTAGTTGTTTCTAATACAGTACGACGGGTGATGGATGATAAAATTTTAAAAGATTATGTTATTAATGTCACTCCGGGTGTTGGCAAAGAGGTTGAACAGGGTAGCTTAGTCCAATTAGTTGTTAGCGATGGTTTATGGTATGTCGTTGGTGATTATACTAATCGAGATATTGAAGAAGTTCGTACTGAAATTGCGAATAGTGGTTCGAAGATTATTATTCGTATTGAAAATTCGATTAATCCGGATTTAAAACCAGGTACTATTGTTCGTCAAGAAGGGTTAAATAAAGATGACAAAATTAATCCTAACCAACAATATGAATTGGTTTTATATGTGGCAGCTAATCCAAATTTCATTGTTCCTAATGTTATTGGGAAGGATGTTGATTTAGCGGTGCAACAAATCACTAATTTAGGTGGTAAAGTTAAGAAAGTTCAATTATCGACGGAAGGTTTATCTGAAGATGAGATAAAAAATATTAAGAATAATATCGTTATTAAAATGGACCCTGAGTCAGGCAACAAATATACTCAAACATCCGATAATGAAATTAAGTTATATTATTATTAGTATATGGAAGGAATAATTGTAAAGATAATATCTACTCGTTATGAAGTGGTTGCGAATAATGAGAGATATTTATGTATCGCAAGAGGTAAATTACGCAAGAATATGGCTCCTTGTGTTGGTGACAGAGTTATATTTGAACAGTTTGATGATACTTATGGAATTGAAAAGATATTACCTAGAACTAACATGTTGATCCGGCCATATGTTGCAAATGTTGATCAGGCTATTATTGTGATGAGCTGTGTAGAACCTGAATTTTCTAAGACTTTAGTAGATCGACTTATATATTTTATTAATTATTATGGGATTAATGCTAGTTTAATTATTAGTAAGGTTGATTTGTTAGATGATTTAACAAACATCGAGAAAATTAAGCAGATTTATAAGGACAGTGGTATCAATGTTTGCTATAGCAATGATATTGACGGCATTAAGGACATTATTGATGGAAAGATTTCGGTATTGACCGGTCAAAGTGGTGTTGGTAAATCGACGATGTTAAATTTGTTAGATAGTAATTTGAATTTGCCGACACAAAAAATATCTAAAGCTCTTAATCGAGGGAAGCATACGACTAGATTTAGTTGTCTTTATCCAATTTATAATGGCTATATCGTTGATACACCAGGATTTTCTTCTTTGGAATTTTACGATTTGGATATTAGAAAATTTGTCGATAGTATTATGGAATATCAAAAGTATCATGGCAGTTGCAAGTATAATGATTGTATTCATGAAAACGAGCCGGATTGTGCAGTAAAAAATGCGGTTATAAAAAATGAAATTAATGAAGAACGTTATAATAATTATTTAGAATGTTTGAAGATGATTAGAGATAAAAGGAGATAAATATGATAGTAGCACCATCAATTCTTTCAATGGACTTTACTAAAATGCGTCAAGAAATGACTGATGTTAATAAGAGCGAAGCGAAGTGGTTACATTTTGATGTAATGGATGGGCATTTTGTTCCTAATTTAACTTTTGGTCCGGATATTTTAAAGGCGGTTAAAAGTTTAACTAATAAGGTGCTAGATGTTCATATTATGGTTAAAGATCCTTTGAGAGTCGCAAATTATTTTGTGGATTTAGGAATTGATTATTTAACTTTTCATCTAGAAGCATGTGAAAATGAAAAAGAGGTTTTAGAAGTTATTGATTTTATTAAGCGAAAAGGTGTTAAAGTTGGTATTTCGATTAAGCCAGGTACTGACGTTAGGG
>JBATBW010000104.1:0-3263 GCA_049662565.1 Erysipelotrichaceae bacterium
GTTGTAGTGGGATGCAGATATATCGCTTGATTATTATGCCAATTGCTAAACCGATGTTGGCTATTACTGCTTTGTGGTCATTTATCGGACCTTTTATGGACTTTTTATTGCCAAAAGTTATATTAACAAGTCCTGCTGATTATACTTTGGCAGCTGGATTATTCACATTAGTAAACGATATGAGAACAATTAATCAACCAGCATTTGCTGCTGGTGCACTGATTACGGCAATTCCAATTGTTCTATTATTTATCGGTCTACAAAAACAACTTGTATCAGGGCTTGCAAGTGGTGCTACAAAAGGATAGGAGGATGAAGAGATGAAAGTAGTTTTAAATAATATTGGTAAAAAATATGAGAGTCGTGAAGACTTTACATTAAGAAATATTAATTTAGAAATTGATGATAAAGATTTTTGTGTTATTTTAGGGCCATCAGGATGTGGCAAAACAACACTTTTAAGGATGATTGCAGGTTTAAACTCAATTACTGAAGGTGACTTATTATTTGATGATAAGCGAATGAATAAGGTAGCATCTAAGGATAGAGACATTGCAATGGTTTTCCAAAGTTATGCTCTTTACCCCCATATGTCAGTATACGACAATATGGCCTTTTCATTAAAAATGCGAAAAGAGCGTAAATCAGTTATTCAAAATAGCGTTTTGGAAGCTGCTAAATTATTACAAATTGAACAATATTTGCACGTCAAACCTGCAAATATATCTGGTGGTCAAAGGCAACGTGTTGCCTTAGGTCGAGCTATTGTTAGAAATCCTAAAGTATTCTTAATGGATGAACCTTTAAGTAATTTAGATGCTAAATTGCGTGAGCATATGAGAATCGAATTAGTTAGAATTCACCAACAAATGAATACTACGACAATTTATGTAACTCATGATCAAACTGAAGCGATGACTATGGCTACTAAAATTGTCTTGATGAATGACTGTATTATTCAACAAGTGGGTAAACCCGAAGAATTCTATAATCGACCAGCCAATATTTTCGTTGCGAAATTTATTGGTTCACCAACAATCAATTTAGTAAATGGAACGATGGAAGGTGATTATTTTGTGTCAGAAGATAATCTAATCAAAATTAAACCTAATGATAGTGATGTGAAATTATTAAAAAAATATGATGGTAAAAAAGTTGTTATGGGTATGCGATCAGAAAGATTTAATAATGAAACAAGCGATGAACATTTTAGTGGTAAAATTGATGTTATTGAAATGTTAGGTAAAGAAAAAACTTTGTTTGTTAAGCTAGATAGTGGTAAAGAATTGACTATTACAGTGCCAGGTTATAACGATTATAAAGTTAACGAAGTTTATAACTTTGGTATTGATAAGAATGGTTTGCATTTCTTTGATGGTGAAACTACAAAGCGTATAAATTAAAAAAAGCAGAGTGATCTGCTTTTTACATAACTTCTTGATCTTTGGGATATTGGTTTAGGACTTTACAACCATCTTTTGTGACTAAGACTAGGTCTTCGATTCTAATACCACCGATATTTGGTAAGTATATTCCGGGTTCAATAGAGAAGCACATTCCTTCTTCGACGATTAAATCGTTAGAACTGCTTACATCAAATGGTTCATGGACTTGCATACCAATGCCGTGTCCTAAGCGGTGGTTAAAATATTCGCCATATCCTTTAGATGTGATATAGTCACGGGCGGTTTTATCAATATCACTAAATTTGATGCCTGGTTTAATTATTGCTTCCGCTTTGTTGTTTGCATCTTTTACGATATCGTATACCTCTTTTAGTAGGTTGTTATTGATAAAGAAGGTTCTTGTCATATCGCTACAGTAATTATCTTTAATTACTCCCATATCAATGATAATGCTTTCGTTTTGTTGAATCAATTTATCGGTTGCCTGCCCGTGGGGATCAGCACAATTACTTCCTGAGACAACAATTGGATCAAATGATGGTTTTACGCCTAATTCTTTTTGGGTTTCTTTAATAAAATTATAAATATCCAATTCACTGATGCCTATTTTGATATATTGTTGAACTTTTTCCATAATTAGGTCATTAACTTTTGATGATTCGATCATTTTTTGTTGTTCTTCGTTATTTTTAATGCTGCGTAAATGATTGATTGTTACTGAGCAATCGAAATAGTGGGCTGGATAGTTGTCCATTAGACGTAATAGGAATCCACTGCATAGTTGATGATCAACACCAATGTTAGGTTTATTTAGGTGTAAACTTAATAGTTTTATTATATCATCGGTGTCATCAAAACGGATGATATCGTAGTTGGGATTTAGTTCTAAGGGAAATAAGTTATTTAAAAATAGTTTAGGTTTTTGCTTGTTGTCTAATAATAGGCAATAAAAGCGTTCTCCTGTTGATTGAAAAGTGTTAATTAAATAGTTGATGTTGTAGGGATCACTAATAATTAGTTGTTGGGTGTCACTTATTTGTTTTTGTAAATTAGTTAGATTGTTCATAATTGACCTGCTTTCTTAGTTGTTGATAGTTATCATAATTTGTTGGCATGTTTGAGGCCTTTAGGGCGCTAATTGCCATGGTGTTTTTGATAATTGAATCAATGTCATTTTCGTTTGTAATGCTATAACAGAGGGCTCCGACAAAGTAATCGCCACAGCCGACAGTATTATCTACGGTGATATTTATGGCTTTTGCAAAATAATGGTTTTCACTCGTTATGTATAATGCGCCTAAAGAGCCTGATGATATGATTATCATTTTTAAATGGTGTTGGCTTATTAGTTTTTTTCCATGTTGGATAATTTCTGTATTAGTAAGCTGATTAGGGTTATTAATTAATTGACCAAATTCAAAAAGATTGGGTTTGATATATGATATTTTTGATGAAAGAGCTTCTTTTAAGGGTTCACCATCACAATCAAGTATTATTTGATATTGATTTTTTAGTTGTTCACATATTTGATAGTAGGTATTATCATTCAATCCTTGAGGAAGTCTTCCCGATATTACTAGTATGTCATTAGGCTTTGCGACATAATTTAGATAATGGATAATTCTTTTAATTGTGTCATAGCTGATGACAGGCCCCTTTTCGTTGATTTCGGTTAAATTATTTTTGTCATCAATAACTTTAGTATTTGTTCTGACGATACCATCGATTAGAAATAATTGATAATTGATGTTTTCTTTTTTTAATAAGGTTTCTACTTGGTTTTGGGATTGTTTGCCACATACTACTAGTGCTTGATGTTCTTGTTTTAATAAAGATAATGCGTTGGCGACGTTTATT
>JBATBW010000105.1:0-15501 GCA_049662565.1 Erysipelotrichaceae bacterium
CTCTAGCCGTTAAAAACTTAACTATACCTTCCCTACAAAGCGACTATAAAATCCTTACTATCTTCAATCAATTACATCTTAACTATCAAATTAAAGAAAAGATGATAGTTGTAAAACCATCATCCATTAATGAAGAACATCTTATTGATATTGGGGAATGTTGTGACTTAGGGCCAATACTTTGTCTATTAGGCTTAATAACTACTAAACCAATTACCCTTATTAATACGAAAAGATTACAATATAAAGAATCTAATCGTTTGAATGTAATGAAAGCAGAACTGCATAAAATTAATTGTCCAATTGAGGTCCAAGAAAACAAAACAATTATCTATCCTTTTAATATTATTATTAATGATAAGTATATCGATAGTAATAATGATCATCGCATTTATATGGCATTTGCAATAATCAATACCATCTTAAATGATCAATTAGTAATTAGTGATCCTCATAGTGTCAATAAATCATTCCCGAATTTTCATATGATAATAAAAAAGCTATCTCAGTAGCTTTTTATTTTGTGTAATTTAATTGGACTTTAATTTTTTTATTATTAATGATATTAGTAATCTCATTAATAATATTTTGATAATTTAATTCATAAATCGTTAAATTACTATTTTTTTGATATAATTTTTTATCAAAACTAAAACCGATAATTTGTTTTTTAGTTTTAGTACTTAATGCCGCCTTAATTAAATAATCATTTTCACAAATAATTACATCATAATTATTAATAATTTTTGTCAAATCATCTTTGGCTTGATAAAAATCTTTATAACTACGGTTATCAACTGCATCATATTTGTCATTACCGACATATAAAATCTTTTTAGAAGAATCTTTAATAATATTATTTACTTCAACACTACGATCATAATTAACATGTAATGGCTGATCATTATTAGTATTCAAATATATGATTTTTGTATCTTTGATGAATGGTTTAAACTTTTGGTAATCATCATCATTAACTAAATCAACTACTAGATAATCTACATTTAATGCGAGATAATATTTAATTCGATCAATTTGGTTATAATTATTATAAATATTAATACTGACTAATTTTTCACTATTATTACGATAAGTCTTTTCTAAAGCACTATTTAATAAATAAGAAGTCGAATATTTACTAAAATCTTTTAAACACACCCCAATTGTTTGATATTTTTCACTAAGGGTTGAACTTTCTTTAGTAATACTTTGAACAATTGATAATTCATCTTTTCCTTTTACTAATTGATATTGTTTATTAATTTTATCGTTTTGAACATTACAATAGTAAACTTGATTAATATCATTATTATTATTAATTAAATTGATTATAACTACATTATTATTTTCAAATAAGATCAACTTATATTTCTTATTTTTGTTAATAAATTTTTGATAGTAACTAGTCGTATTAGTGAATCGATTTAAAAATAAGGGAATAATCTTCACATTATTTTGATAATTACTTAGAAAATAAGCCATGGGTACATAGTAACTTGGTTCTACTTCACTTTTAGGAATAATAATATATTCGATATCACTATCCTTCTCTACCGAAAAATCCCAATAGTTGGAATAATTAGTTATTTTTATACCTTGTTGGTTATATTTTAAAAATTTCGCTAGATCATCGTCTTTAGTTCCACTACTTACCCAAAAAGAAAATACTGGTAAGATTATTATTAAAACTATAATTAATGTTATTAATATTTTTCTATATTTCATCATAATCCACCTTCGTAAAACTCATTAATATAAACAACAATAAGAAAGTATGCGGACTAACAATAACCACATCAAATAAACCACTAATTAGTGTCATAACTATTAATAACAACGATAATATCCCCATCGTACTTTTCCCTTGAAAATAGAGTTTAAGTTGTTCATTTAAAAAAATTACAAAATAGATAACTAAAATAATACTACCAATTAAACCTAAACTAATAAGGGCTTCAATATACAAATTATGTGTATGAATCTGTTGGAACAAACCATATTTCGCAAAGTTATGCAAGTAACCAAAAAAGCCACTGCCTATAATAAACCCTTCTTGTTGAATTAATTGTTGACCATTATTCCAAATATATAATCTTCCTGCCATATCACTAATTATGCTATTAACTTTATTTAGATAAGGATAAATCCACTTAATGCCAACTATTCCAGCCAATGTTAGAGAGATACTACCAATAAATATTTTAAAGTTTTTAAAACATAATAATAAAATAATGGCACAAACTAAACTAATAATTGAAGTAAAACTTTTAGTCATAACTAAAGCTACAACATTAACTAATAAACTCAAATATAACCACTTATTGATCTTATATTTATAAACTTTTAAATATACAAACAATAAAATTAAACAACTACAAATATAACCATAATAATTTGGATTAATAAATGTCGCTTGCAACTTGCTCCCCATATTAAAATCATTCGCAAAAGTCATATTAAATCCTGAAGAAAAGTAAGTAAATAAACCCAAACCAATATTGAAGAAGGATAGAATAAAACTTAATATCCCCCCAAAAGCTAATATATTTATAATTTGATGGAAATATTTTTTATTCATCACTTGCAATAAATACCCATAATAGATAATAATAACTAATAATATAAAAGTTGTTGCCAGTGATAAATAGTTTTGTTTAATTAGACTAATTACTAACATATATAAACAGAATAGTAATAAAATAAAAATATGATTAGTCTTAAAAATTCTTACTAACATCTTCTTTTGAATGATAATACCAATAATAGCTACCACCATTGATAAAGCAAAAAGATCCAAAGGCAAAAATAAACCAAGGACCGGTAATAATACTATAAAATCTTTTTTATTTAATGATGCCATTATCTTTTAACCACTTAACTAAATTATCTTGTGTAATTTGCACTTTATCATCCCATTGCAAAATAGACTTAACTTCAATAGTTTCACTTTCTAAATTATATTTGGCATTAATAAATGCCGGAAATTCTTTTATCGTCCATTTTCTTCTAAAACGATAGAAACTAGTATCAATATTACTCAAATCGACAAATTGGATGTCCTTTAAACCTTTTAGGTTATAGTCCCTGATAATATTAGGGATGATTATATTATTTATATATATACAGTTGTTATTTTCATACGAACAAAAATAAAGAAATACATTTTCACTTTGTTGTTTAACATAATCTTCAATGTTTTGATAAGTTAAACGATTATAATCCGTAATTTCATTAGAAACTACTTCAATTTTTTGGGGCATATTATATAAATACAAAGTAACAAAAGTCCCGATAGCCAATAAAATTGACAAAATAATGATTATTTTCTTTTTAATAATAAACACTTCCCTTCTCTTTAATTATTAACACATTTTTCAATCAGTTTCAACACTAGCTTACTACTAGAAATACTAGCTTGATGAACATATTCATCAAAACTAATTGAATTGTTAGGATTAAAGATTAAATCAGATATCCCTCTAATCACCACAAAAGGGATATTGAAATGTTGACAAGTTTGCCCAATGGCTCCTGCTTCCATGTCACAAGCTAACGCATGAGGGAAATTATCCCTTATTAATTGTTTATTTGTTTCACTAGTAAAAGTATCGGCACTAATTAATTCGCCATAATATGTATCTTGTTGATTAATTTCTAATATCAATTGATTAGTATTTTCATCTGTGGGATAAGTAAATCTTGGCTCATTTAGTTGATAACCAAAAGCTCGTAAATCAATGTCCCAATATTTTACTTCTTTCGCTACTACAACGTCAAATGTTTTTAATTTACTATCAATACCGCCCGCTGTCCCCATATTAATAACTAAATCAATATCATAATGATCAAAAATTGTGGTCAAAGATATCGCACTAGCTACTTTACCAACACCACCTAAAATCGTAATAAACTTAATATTATGATATTCACATTCATATATTGTTTGTTGATTAATCATTTTAGAATCATATTTATCTACTTGTTGAATTAATTTACTAACTTCTTCATTCATCGCTCCAATTACTAATATCATGTTTTTTCTCCTACTATAAAATATCTTTCTTGTAAATCTTCTTTTAGTACGTCTTGATCATCATAAATGTCAACTTTAAAACCAATTTTTTCTAAGATATTAGTTACTTTATCTAAAGGAAATACCGTTTGTACATGTTGTTCTAAATAGTTATGATTATCAAATAAGATATTAAAATATTGATATATCTTATCATCGACACTGCTGATCGTCCATTGATAATAATAATTATCAAATTTACCATCTTCAATAAACTCTTCTTCAAATTCTAACAAGCGTTGTTCGCTATGCATATCAAATATTAACTTACCTTTAGTTTTCAAATGATCATAAGCTTGTTTAAAGAAGATTTCTACTTCGACAATATCACTTAAATAATTGATACTATCACAAAAACAAATGATGCCATCATATTGTTTATCTATATCAATTTTCAACATATCCATAACGAAGAAATTAATATTATTAGGCGCCTTCTTTTCTAAAGCTTTTTTAATCATCGATCCACTTAAGTCGCTACAGTCCATATTATAGTTAGAGTTTGCTAGTGAAATGCCTAATTCCCCTGATCCACAAGCTACTTCTAATATATCTTTATTAGAAATATTAGACTTAATAAAATCAGTATAAATATTTGTCACATTATCATCTTTGACTAAATAGTCATAAATATTGGCAAGTACTTCATATGCTTTACAATCTTCCATTTTGATAGTTTTCCTTTACAAAATTAATATGTTGATTTCTAATTAAATTAAAAGCTTCTTTTAAATCTTTTTTTGCTAGATCAATTAATGAAGAACTGTCATAACCACGAGATGGTTCTATTTTGTCGCAACAAAAAACTAACATCGATAACATCTTATCATCATCACCCGTAGTATGATTATAGATGGCATCATATACATCACTATCATTATAATTAAAGTCTTTTTTTAATAAATTAGCACTAGCATATTGATGCCAAATGCCTCGAGGCTGTTCAATGTTTTCTTTTGATAAATATGGTAATATTCTTTCATCATTAAAATCTTTAGTGTAATCATGAAAATAGATTGCCATAAATATTTGATGTTCATCTAAATGATAATATTGATTAATATCTAAGGCACACTGATACATACTTTCAATATGAATAAATCTTTTACTACTAACTTGATATTTAACCATTTGTTTTATATATAACTGATGATCAACAATGTATTTCAAAACATTTTGATCTAAATATTGGATATTGCCCTGACGAATATCACTACTAGCGCCCAAATATAGCGGATTATTAATCCTAGGATATTTATGAGCTAAGTTAAAACGATTAAAAACGATAAATGGTGCATTTTCTTCAATATATTGATAGTCATGCCATTTATCAATATTCGCAGCTTGATCATCACCAATAATGAAATTGAATGAATTATTTGGATATTCTTTAATTAAATATCGTAAAGTATTAGCCGAATATGACGGAGTTGGTAAATCTTTTTCGATTGTACAAATTTTAAAATGTTCATTATTGCCAATCGCTATCTTTAACATTGCATATCGGTCTATAAAAGAGATGGGTTCATCATCTTTTAATGGTGCATAAAGCGCTAGTAAAAACCAAATTTCATCAAAAGCAAATTGTTGTAGGGCATTTTTGGCTACTTCAAGATGTCCTAAATGGATAGGATCAAAACTACCACCAAATAAACCGATTTTCATTATTTTACCAATGTGATTAATTTCTTTTTACTTGGTTTATACAAAATAACAGTTCGCCCAATTATTTGAACTACTTCACAATGCAATTGTGCGGAAAGCTCAATTGCTGCCTCATTAGGTGTCACTAAAGTAGTTTTTAATAAACTTACTTTTACTAATTCATGTGCTTCTAAAGCTTGATCTAATCCGATAATAATATTGTGATTTATATTATCCTTGCCAATTTGAAAAATTGGTCTTAAACTATTTCCTAATGCCTTTAATTGTGCTTTTTGACGATTGTTTAACATTACATCATTCCCTTTCTAAATGTGACATCAATTTGTTTATTTACCGATACTTGAATATCATCGATGTCACCACTAATACTAATAAAACCCAAACCATTGATACAAATATCAATTTTATCTTCATTTTTATGATAGTCATATTTTTTAAATTGCGAATAGTCCCCAATTATTGGACTTAATAATTCACCATAATGTTTTTCCCATAACAAATCTGAAGTCAATAATTTACCACGATGAATCTTTAAGGCATCATTACAATAAAAACTAATACTACCCTTATTCACATTACTAATATCAATCTTACAAATACCGCCAATCGCAAATGACAAATCTTCAAATACTTGATAAGTCTTTACTTTAATTGGTTTTAAAACAATTACTTCTTTAAGATGTTTATTATCAATATATTGTAAAACCGAACCGACATTAGTAAAACCCGGTGTATCATAAATATGATAATTATCCATTGTAATTTTATTTAAATCTAAAGTCGTGCCCGGATAATAAGAAGTAGTTAAACTATTCTTAGTTAAAGCATTAAGTAAAGTGCTCTTTCCACTATTCGCATTGCCAATAAAAGCCACGTCTTTACCTTGTCGATAATGTTCAATTGCTTCTTGTAGTTGTTCAATACCATCATGACCATGGTTGGCGACAACATTAACACTACACACACTAATATTATTCTGTTTTAGACGCGATAATAAAAACTTTCCAAGTTTCTCATTACCTAAAGTTACCGGCAACAAATCTCTTTTAGTTGCGACTAACATAATTCTTTTATCGATTAATAAGCGATTAATCGCTAGTTTTAAAGTAGCTTCAATATCAAATAAGTCCGCCACTAAAACTACTAAAACATCTAGTTTATTTACTTCTCTTAAGATGTCATCCGTAGAAATATTATGCTTTTCATCAATCGTTAATTGATTATAATGCGTAATTTTATAACAACGTTGACAATAGTCTTGGTCTAAATTTAAACAATACCCCGTTTTAGTTGGGTCATCTTTTTGTAAAAGAACTCCACACCCACAACACTTTTTATTGTTGTTCATTAATTAATCCTCTTTTCTTTAATGATTGGAAAATATGTCTTTCCAAAAAACGATTCAATTTTGTGCAAAATAAATCTTTGGTAACCATCGGTTTAGTTAAAATTGATTTAAGATGCATTTTATTAGCTCCATAAATATCTGTCATTAACTGATCTCCTAAGCATACAATAGTAGAAAGATCACTTATATTGAAATCTTCAATAATTTTCTTATATGTTCTTTTTAAAGGCTTAGTCGCATTATGATAATAAGGGGCATCTATTTCTTTGGCAAAAGTACTCACTCGTTGTAAGGTATTATTACTAATTAAGATAATTGTAATATCGTTTTCCTTTAAAACTTTCAAAAAATTTTCAACTTGTTCATTAGGAGTTTTCTCATAATAAGCGACTAACGTGTTGTCGATATCGCAAAACAAATAGCGACAACCATAATTATTTAAAGTTGACATTTTGATATCTAAATAATGATTTACACATAAAGTTGGTTGGAATCTTCTTAACATTGATCATTTTCCTTTTCGATATTTTCTAAACGGTAACTATTTGCGCCTAAATTAAGATTAGAGGAATAAGTCGCACTTAATGCCATTAAGCTAGCATCTTTAATAACTAAACTATCGATGTTTTCATTTTTCCAACGATATTCATCATTAAGATTACCAATAACCCCACAACAAACAATATTTGGATTAGTCTTAACTTTCTTCGCGATTAATGTTCCAATTTTATACCGATTACCTTCTTCAATATCGCTAATCTTAATTCGTTTTGCTTGATAATTTGTAGTAAACACAACTAAGAAACTTTCATCATTGAAACTTAGGGCATCAACAATTTGGTCATCACTTTTTAAATTCATCGCTTTTACTCCGCCGGCTTTTAAATTAGCAATTGGAATAAGTTCTTTATTATAATATGTCGCATAACCATTGCTTGTGAGAAGCATAATATTGTTCTTAGGATTAATTAACACTTTAACAATTTTATCTTCACCTTTTAGTTTCATACTAATTGACAATTTACTTTTACGTTGTAATTGGTAATTATCCAAAGTTGTTTGTGTAATCATTCCTTTGTTACTTACACTAATAATATTGATATCATTACGATAGTCTTTGACAATCATAAAGTTTACTATTTTTTCATTAGGAGCAACATGAATATATGTATTGATATGTTCACCAATATCTTTCCATTTACTCTCTTGCATATCATATATTGGTATAATACCAAAATTACCTAAACTAGTAAAAACTAATAATGAAGAAGTATTAAATGAGTTGACAATACCGATCAATTGATCATTTTCCTTTAAAGTAATACTTTCAATTGATGCATTATAACTACGTAATGAAGATTTTTTGATATATCCATCTTTAGATACACTAATCATGTATTCATCATTAGAAATTAAATCAGCTTTATCAATTACTACTTTTTCTTCTTCATCAATAATAATGCTTTGACGCTCTTTACCATATTTTTCTTTAATCACTAAAATTTCTTTCGCAATGACTTTTTTCAAAGTTAACTCATCACTTATAATCTTTTGTAAATAAGCTTTTTCCTTTAACAATTGTTCATCTTCTTGTTGTAAAGCGACAACATCGGTCGATGTTAAACGATATAATCTTAAAGTTACAATTGCTTCTGCTTGTTCATTAGAAAATCCAAAAGCTAACATTATTCGATTTTTACTATCAGCTTTATCTTTACTAGCTCTAATTAAAGCGATAACTTCATCTAAGACACTAATTGCCTTAATTAAACCTTCTATTAAATGTAATCCTTCTTCAATCTTTTTTAATAAGTATTCACTACGTCGATAGACACATTCTTCATAGAAATTTAAATAAGCATCAATTATATTCGATAGACTAAGTTGTTGAGGTTTTTTATCAACAATCGCTACTACATTATAATTATAATTTACTTGTAAAGGAGTAGCCTTATATAAATAATTTAGTATTAATTCGCCATTAGCCTCTTTTTTAAGGTCAACGACAATTTTAAGACCATTACGATCACTTTCATCAATGACTTCGACAATGCCATCAACTTTTTTATTAACTCTGATTTCATCAATTTTACGAACTAAATCACTCTTAATTACTTCATAAGGTATTTGGGTAATTACTATTTGTTGTTTTTGTTTAGTTACTAAAACTTCACATTTACTACGAACAAGAACTTTCCCTTTACCACTACTAAAGGCATCATCAATACCATCTTTACCAATGACAATACCACCAGTAGGAAAATCTGGCCCTTTAACAAATTGACGTAATTCTTCAAAAGAACAATTTGGATATTGTAGACGATAAATTAAACTATCACATACTTCTCTTAAATTATGCGGTGGAATATTAGTCGCATAACCAGCTGCAATACCAGTTGAACCATTAACTAAAACATTTAAGATTCGACTAGGTAGAACTGTCGGTTCATATGTCGTATCATCAAAGTTTAAAATAAAATTAACCGTTTCTTTATCAATATCACCAATAATATCCATCGCAATCTTCGCCAAACGAGCTTCGGTATAACGCATTGCCGCCGCTGGGTCATCATCAATTGAACCATTATTACCTTGCATATCAACTAAAACTTCATTCATTTTCCAATTTTGTGATAAACGAACCATCGCCTCATAAACACTACTATCACCATGCGGATGGTAATTACCAATAACATCCCCAACCGTTTTTACACTTTTTCGATATCCTTTATCATTAGTATTACCATTTTTATACATCGCATAAATAATTCTTCTTTGTACTGGTTTTAATCCATCACGCACATCAGGTAAAGCTCTTTCTTGAATGATATATTTAGAATAACGACCAAAACGTTCGCCAAAGACATCATCTAAATTGTTAGTTATTATTTTTTCATCCATTATCAATCTTCTCCTAACTCATCATCAAAGGCAAAACATACATTATCTTCAATCCAATCTCGACGTAATGAAGGATCATCCCCCATTAGAATATCAATCTTTCTTTTAACATCATCTTCATCTTCTATTTTTACTTGGATTAAACTACGCGTTTCAATATTCATCGTTGTTTCCCATAATTGTGAAGCATTCATTTCCCCTAGACCTTTATAACGTTGAATGTCTAATTGTTTATATTTATTTCGTAATTGAAGTAAAGCACTTTCATCAAAGACGTATTGTTCTTTACCACCAGCTTTTACTTTATATAATGGTGGTAAAGCAATATAAACCATCCCACTTTCAATTAATGGACGCATATAATTAAAAAAGAAAGTTAATAATAAAATTTGAATATGCGCTCCATCCGTATCGGCATCGGTCATAATAACGACTTTACCATAAGCACAATCATCAACATTAAAGTCGTTACCAACACCAGCTTGTAGACAATTAATTATTGTCGCAAGTTCTTCATTCTTTTCGACATCACTTAAACTAGCTTTTTGCGTATTTAATACTTTACCACGTAATGGTAGTATCGCTTGATACTTAGAATCTCTTCCTTGTTTTGCACTACCACCAGCTGAATCTCCTTCGACTAAGAATAATTCTCTTTTCTTTTTATCTTTACCACTAGCTGGTGACAATTTACCAGAAAGAATCTTTTCCTTACTCGCATTCTTCTTACCTTTTCTTGCTTCATCGCGAACTTTGCGCATCGCATCTCTTACTTGAAGAGCTTTAACCATTTTTGTACATAAATTAGTCGCAATTTCTTTATGTTCCGCTAAAAAGAAAGTTAATTGTTCAGTTATTAAATTATCGACTACTCCTTTAGCTTGCGGTGTTCCTAATTTACCTTTAGTTTGTCCTTCAAATTGTAAAAGCGATTCGTTGATTGATAATGAAACGATTGCACATAAACCTTCCCGTATTTCGGCACCTTCAAAATTACGATCTTTATCTTTCAAAAAACCATTCTTTCTCGCATATTCATTAAACACTTTAGTAAAAGCATTTTTCATTCCGGTTTCATGAGTACCACCATCCTTAGTTTCGACCATATTGACAAAACTATGAATATTTTCATCATAACCATTAGTGTAAGTAAAGGCGAAACTTACTTTGATTTCATCTCCACCATTAAAACAAACGGGTTCAAAATCCATTTTATTTTTCATATTAAGATTTTTAATAAAATCACTTAATCCATTTTCACTATAAAACTCTTCAGTGACATTATTTACTTCATCAATTAAAACAAACTTTAAAAAAGGCAACAAATAAGAATCTTGTCTTAATTTATTATATATCGTTGAATAATTGAAAACTGTTGTCGTAAAAATTGAATTATCCGGATAAAAAGTAACTTTCGATCCGGTATGATTACTCTTACCAACTACCTTTAGTCCACTACTCTTACTACCACCATCACTAAAAGATACTTCATATAATTTATTATCTCGACTTATTTGGACCACAACTTTGGAACATAAGGCATTAACAACACAAGCTCCTACTCCATGTAATCCCCCACTAGTTTTATAACCACTATTTTCGTCAAACTTACCACCCGCATGGAGTTTAGTAAAGATTACTTCGGCCGCACTAAGTTTAGCACTATGCATATCAACAGGCATTCCTCGGCCATAGTCTTGAATGCTGATCCCTTTGTCCTTCAGTAAAGTAACGATTATTTCTTTACCATGACCATTCAAAGCTTCATCAATAGCGTTATCTAAAATTTCCCAAATAAGATGGTGCAATCCCTTACTGTCAGTTGACCCAATATACATACCAGGACGTTTTCTAACCGCTTGTAAATCACCTAAAATTTGGATACTATTCGCATCATAATTATTTTTCATAAAAAACCTACCTTACCATATAAGTATACCAAATAAAGCACTAAATATAAATAAATACCGAATTAAATGTGCTATAATTATTAAGGTGATATATATGAAGGAAATCTTAATCGCATTATGTGCATATTTATTTGGTTCAGTACCTTGGGCTTTAGTTATTGGTAAAGTATTTTACGGAGTCGATATTCGAACTAAAGGATCAGGAAACTTAGGCGGCAGTAATGCCGGAAGAGTGTTAGGCAAAAAAGCCGGAATAAGTGTTACCTTATTAGATATTGGTAAAGCTGTTTTAGCTGTTTACTTAGGATCATTAGTAAGTTTAAATTTAGGAGCTCTATGTGGACTATTAGTCGCAATCGGGCATATTTATCCGATTTTTGCGAATTTCAAAGGTGGTAAAGCGGTTGCTACAGCTATTGGTTTCTTATTCTCTACTAGTTTTTTCTTAGGAGTAACTTATTGGTTACCACTAGGAGCCGTAATCGTATTTATCGTATTATTAAAACTATTCAAAATGGTCGCATTATCATCAATCATGGCCTTTATCTTCGCATCAATATATGCAATATTCTTACCAGTTGATATAATAATTAAAGCGACAATATGGACATTAACTTTAATAATAATTGTTCGACATCGCGCTAACATCTCAAGAATTATCAATCATAACGAAAATAAAGTAACTTGGCTATAAAAAAAGGTCATTACTTGAAGTAACAACCTAAACTTATTCATATTGGATAAGTTTTTTTATTTTGTAAAAAAGTAAATCAAGAAAATAATATCTAAAACCCAAATAATAGGTTTAATATCTTTAACTTCTTTAGAACCAACTTTCGCAATAGTATAAACGATAAATCCTGTCGCAATACCATCAGAAATTGAATATGTTAACACCATCATAATAACTGTAATAAATGAATAAGCTGCAACAGCGATATTATCCCATTCAATACCTTTTAATTGTTGAGCCATTAAAATACCAACTACAATTAAAGCCGGAGCTGTAACTGCATTAGTTACAATACTTAATACTGGTGCAAAGAAAACTGATAATAAGAATAATACCCCAGTAGTACAAGCAGTAAGACCTGTTCTACCACCAGCTGCTACACCTGATCCTGATTCAACAAATGATGTTACCGTACTTGTTCCTAAAACCGAACCAATTACTGTACCTACTGAATCCGCTAATAAAGCTTTTTCTATATTTTCCATTTCGCCATCTTCATTTACTAATCCAATGTCATTACCAACCGCAACTAAAGTTCCAGCTGTATCAAAGAAATCAACAAATAAGAATGAGAAGATAATAACAATCGCTGAACTATTACTGAATAATTCACCAAACCCAGAAGCAAAAGCTCCTACTAAACTAAAATCAAAATTCGCAGAAACAATAGCTGTCGGAACACCTGGTAATTGTGCAGAAATACCCATTAAGTTACCAATAACACCAACAACTGCCGTAATTACTAATCCCCAGAATACTGCTGCATTAACTTTTTTAGTAACTAAAACAATCGTAAGAATTAAACCAAAAATCGCAAGTAATACCGCAGGATCTTTTAAATTTCCTAAAGTAACAAAAGTCACTTCACTACCAACAACAATACCAGCATTCTTAAACCCAATAAATGCAATAAAGAAACCAATACCAGCACCAATTGCTAATTTCATATTCTTAGGAATTGAATTAATGATTAATTTACGAACTCCAGTAACTGAAATTAAAATAAAGATAATACCTGAAACAAATACTGCCGCCAATGCTGCATTAAATGATAATCCCATACCCATACAAGCTGTATAAGTAAATAAAGCATTAACACCCATCCCTGGAGCTAAGCCAATTGGATAATTTGCAAGTAACCCCATAATGATTGAAGATACACCCGCTGAAATTGCAGTGGCAAGGAAAACTCCTTGAAATGACATTCCTGTTTGCGATAAAATACTAGGATTTACAAATAAAATGTAAGCCATCGCTAAGAAAGTTGTCAACCCCGCTAACATTTCCGTTTTAACGGTTGTTTTTTTACTACTCAATTTAAATAACTTTTCGAACATATGTCCTCCCTTTATACTTTTTCCACCATAAATATAAATCCATAGTACCTTATTTAACGGTAAGGTGTAGAAACTCTTTCTCCCTATTAGAAAGACTATATGGTGAAAACACTTTACTATTATATAATAATTAAAAAGTTATCGCTATAGAAATAATTAAATAAATGTCAACGATATCAATAAATTCTGTGTAATCATATTAATTTAAAACTAAAAAGTGGGATTATGCATCCCACTATGCTAATTATTTTATTCTTTCCTCGAAAACTGTTTTAATAATATTAAGCGCTTCTATTAATTTTGACTTTTGTGTAGCAAAATCTATACGCATAAATCCATCGGTATATTCACTAAAAACATTACCTTTGGATAATACTAACGAATATTCTCTAAATAATTTATCTAAATCTTCACTAGTTAAATACCAGTCTTTTAAATCTAAGAAAGCAAGATAAGTAGCTTCAATTTTCACTAGTTTAATCCGTAAATTATTAACACTAAAGAAATTTGTAATAATATCGGCGTTTTCACTAATATAGCATTGAAGTTCGCTTACATAATCATCACATTGAGTATAGGCAGCACTTGCTGCAACTAAACCAAGATCTATAGCATCCATCCGAGATTTATTGTATACATCAAGATATTTATTACGCAGTAATTCGTTTTCAATAACTACAAAACAAGTATACAATCCATGCAGATTAAATGTCTTTCCGGTTCCAGTAAACATAACTGCATTGTTACGGTACTTTTCATCAAGCGAGAATACACTAATGTGTTTTAATTCATTAAAATAGAAATCAGAATGTATTTCATCACTTATAACTATCACATTATTTTTTAGACAAATATCCATTATTTTTATAAGTTCTTCTTTTCTAATCGCTCTTGATATTGGATTTATAGGATTACAAATTACTAATAGTTTAGTACTTTCATCTTTGCATAACTGTTCTAATTCATCAAAGTTAAAATTATATGTCCCTTTCGCACGATCGTAAATCATTTCATTATTAACCACTTTACGACCTATATTTTCCGCCGTCGGCTTAAAATAATTAAATACGGGAGGTTGTACAATTATTTTATCACCAACATTAGTATATGCTTCAATCATGTTTTTAAGAGCCACCATTGTACCATTTGTGAAACATACATAACTAGAATTTAGGTTAACTCCATAATGTCGATTATGATATTCACAAAAATGTTTTTTAGGTGAATCATAGTCCGCAATGTAAGTTAAAGCATCTTCGTTAATTTTATTGAAAAGAGCTTCTTTAATGGGAGTAGCAATTCTAAAATCTAGATCGGCTGTGCCCATAGGATATTTAGTGCCTTTTCCTTCAGCATCCCATTTCCAGCAGTTAGTATTTGTTCTATCAAAAAGTACATCGAAATTCATATCGTTACGCTTCCTTCTTTCCGAATCTTTTTCCATTAGCAAATCCAATTCCAAGTATTGCCAATATTATTGCCATTACAGCATTACCCCAAGCAAATATATTAAACGGCAATGATGTCATAGTAGC
>JBATBW010000106.1:0-1575 GCA_049662565.1 Erysipelotrichaceae bacterium
CATCAGAGCAGCTATGCTATTTTGGTGGGGCTTACAAAAAAAAGCCACTCTCTATTTTAGGAAAAATGCTTTATTTTGGTTGAAATGGAATATCACTTTCTTTTTCAAGATCGTTCCATTCTCTGGAATTTAAAATGCATTGCGCTTGCTGATCTCTTAATTGGTTATACCTATCCCATGCGCTGTAGCCACCGAAACCATAATCCGATCTATCAAAGCCATGAGCCCAAAGCTCAGCGTCAATTACAGCGGCCTCCCCACCTTGCTGAGCAAAAAAAGATAATGAACGTAAACATTTAGAACTTTGAGGATAACGTTTTTCAGTAGTTTCTATAATAGTATTCAATTTTTCTCGTAATTCTTCGCACGTTTCAGTTTCAGTTTCACAAGAGTAACGTTGTACAGTAGTTTCTCTAGCAATATTCGATCTTTCGCCTTCGTTATTTTTACCTTCACATATTGCCAAATTCCAAGCCATAGCTGAAATTTTTTCAAAAAGGTTGATATTAAAGATTGGTGTTTTTTCTTTAGGCACAATTTACTCCTATTAAAATTTTAAATAGATATATTAATTTTATTAAGATCTATATATTATCATGCTGGTCAAATAAAGACTATCAAGATTGATTTTACTGACGAACCAGTCGCAGATTATCTTTAGCCCTCATCAATTGCGTAGTAGAACGCACGGGGTTAATATCCAAACCACCACGACGAGTATAGCGACCATAAACGGTTAAGTCTGATGGCTTGCAGAATGTCATGATATCCATAAAAATTCGCTCGATGCATTGCTCGTGAAATTCATTATGATTGCGAAAAGAAATAATGTATTTTAACAGCCCTTTCCGGTTAATTTTTTTACCCGTATAGCTGATTTGTACACTACCCCAGTCCGGTTGATTCGTCACTAGGCAATTGGATTTAAGTAAATCAGAATGCAATAATTCGCTGACGATGGCATCACCCGTAACGAATAATAAATTAGGGTCAACCGTATAGCTATCACAATCGATATCCAAATCATCCAGCGATTCACCGGTAAAATGACGTTCCATATTATGGCTGTTTAATTGATTCAATGGGGTAATGGTTATTAATACCTCACTACCAACCCGCTCCTGCAAATCTTTTTTTATGATAGTTTCTACATCGCTTGCGCTGTTAAAACGAGAATTATTAAACGAATTAAAATACAGTTTTAATGACTTAGATTCAATAATGCAAGGCGAACGACAGTCATAATATAACTCAGCAATTGCAACCATAGGTTTGCCCTTCTGATTTAACCATGACACTTCGTAATGATTCCAGCAATCATAACCGTAAAATGGTAATTGCTTATCATCAATACCAATCTCTTCTCGCTTGCCAACTCGTGAAATGGGATATAATCGCCCAGGATTGTAATAAGCATCGTACTCTGATTTTTTTCCAAGCTCGGTGTTATCAATACTAATGGGTTTATTCATTTATATTAGCCTTCTGCTATAGTTTAATTAGATCAATTTGTCAGGAATTTTAATTTATGCGCTTTAATGCATTCATTTTTTGTATGGTTTTTACTTGCAGCCT
>JBATBW010000107.1:0-4717 GCA_049662565.1 Erysipelotrichaceae bacterium
GTTGTGGAGATTTAGCTTTATTTGCCGGTATTAGTTGTGGTGCAGAGATTGTTGTTACTCAACAAACTGGTTATGATGAAGCCGAAGTCTTAGAAAGATTACGCTATTTAGATAGTATTAAAAATAAGAAACATTCGATTGTCATTATTTCAGAGAAGATTACTGATGTCGATCTTTTGGCTAAAAAAATATCAAAAGTTACGCCATTTAGTGGTCGTTCTACGGTATTAGGTCATATTCAAAGAGGTGGATCTCCAAGTGCTTTTGACCGGGTACTAGCAACTAGAATGGGGCACAAAGCAGTTGCTTTATTAAAAGAAGGAATTAGTGGTCATTGTGTAGGTATTTTACATAATGAAATCGTTTCAACACCAATTCAAGAAGCATTAGAAATAACTAATACTTCGCGTGGTGAACTTTATGAAATGCATCGAGAATTAGTATAGAAAGAGGAATATATGCGAAAAACAAAAATTATATGTACTGTCGGTCCAGCAAGTGAAAACAAAGAAACATTAAAAGAACTTGTGTTAAATGGGGCTAATATTTTCCGTTTAAATTTTTCTCATGGTAACCATGAAGAACATTTAAACCGTATTAATAACATTAGAGAAGTAGAAAATGAAACCGGGAAAAACATTGCGATTTTATTAGATACTAAAGGACCAGAAATTCGTTTAGGTGATGTTCAAGATGGTCAATTTTATGTAGAAACTGGTGATGAAATATCATTTACTAATGATGAAATTATTGGAACAAAAGATTTAGTGCGTATTCAAGTAAAAGAATTATTTAATGATATTCAAAAAGGAGACTACTTATTAATTGATGATGGTAAAGTACGTGTTGATGTTTTAGAAAACAATGGCACTATTATTAAAGGTAAAGTAGCAAATGCCGGATTTATCAAAAGTAAAAAAGGTGTTAATGTTCCTAATGTTAAATTATCAATGCCATTTATTAGTGAAAAAGATGAAAAAGATTTAATTTTTGGATGTGTGAACAATGTCGATTATATTGCGGCTAGTTTTGTTCGTCGAGCAGAAGATGTGCTTGCGATTAAGAAAATTATTGCGGAAAATGGTCGTCCAAAAATTAAAATTATTGCGAAGATTGAAAACCAAGAAGGTTATGATAATATCGAATCAATTTTAGAAGTAGTTGATGGAGTAATGGTTGCCCGTGGTGATTTAGGGGTTGAAGTTAGTACGGCTTTAGTTCCACTATATCAAAAAATTATTATCGCGAAAGCTAATGAATTTGGAAAACCAGTTATTACTGCGACTCATATGTTAGAATCAATGACAGGAATGCCTCGTCCTACGAGAGCTGAAGCAAGTGATGTTGCGAACGCGGTATTAGATGGTAGTGATGCAATTATGTTATCAGGGGAAACAGCAGCTGGTAAATATCCAATTGAAGCAGTAAAAACAATGGATACTATCGCAACAGCGACTGAAGGTATTTTAAATTATCGCGAGAAATTGAATCGTTCTATTGAAACTTCAAAAGCGACTATTCAAGATGCGATTGGTTCAAGTGTTGCGAATACAGCTCTAACTTTAGAAAAAGTTAAAGCTATCGTTGCTTTTACACAAGGTGGATCTACTGCTCGTCGTATCAGTAAATTTAGACCAAGTGTACCAATTATTGCGGTTACTTTTACGCAAGAAACTAAGCATCAATTAGCTGTTCATTGGGGTGTATATCCTGTATGTGCTAATGTTCAAAATAATCTTCATAATGATGATGAACTTGCAAGTTTCTATGCTAAACAATTTGGTTTAGTTGTAGGTGATTTAGTTATTATTACGGCAGGATATCCTACAGGTGAGGGTACTGCGAATATGATGAAAATTGTTGAAGTTAAATAATTGACTTTTAATTTTAAATCATTATAATAAAGATATAAATTTGATTAAGGATATGATGATTTAGTTATTTATTTAGAGAGATCATGGTTGGTGAAAATGATTTAAAGGCTAGGTTGTTACTCCCTTATAGAGCACTTTAATAAGTGACGTTGTCCAGCGTTAATGGATTTAAGGTTTATATGATATAAACAAATTAAGGTGGTACCACGAACATTCGTCCTTTGGATGGATGTTTTTTTATTTAATGGAGGAAAAAATATGATAAATATCAAAGAAGATGCACATTTAAATACTTTAAATCACTCATGTGCACATATGATGGCGCAAGCTATTAAAAGATTATATCCCCAAGCTAAGTTTTGGGTTGGACCGGTAATTAATGAAGGTTTTTATTATGATATCGATTTAGGGGATACAAGTCTTAATGAAGGTGATTTAGCGATCATCGAAAAAGAGATGAAAAAGATTGCGAAAGATGGTAAACGAATTACTAAGGAAGAATTGACTAAAGAACAAGCTTTGGAAATGTTTAGTGATGATTTGTATAAATTAGATTTAATTAATAATATGGATGAAGATAACACAATTATTACTTGTTACCGTCAAGGAGATTTTGTCGATTTGTGTCGTGGTCCACATGTGGAAAGTGTAAAACTATTAAAGAATTTTAAATTGTTAAAAGTTAGTGGTGCTTATTGGAAAAATGATGCGACTAATAAGATGTTACAAAGAGTATATGGTATTTGTTTTGATACTAGTGAACAATTAGAAGAACATTTATATTTATTAGAAGAAGCTAAAAAACGTGATCATAAAAAATTAGGTAAAGAATTGGAATTATTTATGTTTAGTGAATACGGTCCAGGATTTCCTTTTTGGTTACCAAAAGGAATGATAATTCGTCAGATATTGGAAAACTATTGGTATGAAGAACATACTAAAGAAGGCTACCAATTCATTAAAACGCCAATTATGTTAAATCAGGATTTATGGGAAACTAGTGGTCACTGGGCAAACTATAAAGACAATATGTATACTAGTGATATTGATGATCGACAATTTGCGATTAAACCAATGAATTGTCCAGGTGGAATGCTAGTGTATAAGAATTCTTTGCACTCATATAAAGACTTGCCATTAAGAATGGGTGAATTAGGTTTAGTTCATCGTCATGAAGCTAGTGGTGCTTTAAATGGCTTATTTAGAGTTCGTACTTTTACTCAAGATGATGCGCATATCTTTATGACAGTAGATCAAATCGAAAGTGAAGTTGTTCGTTTGATTAACTTTATTGACCGTGTTTATTCGATCTTTAATTTATCATATACTATTGAATTGTCGACTCGTCCTTTAGATAAATATATTGGGGATATCGAAGTTTGGGATAAAAGTGAAAAAGCTTTAGAAAAAGCTTGTAAGGCCGCTGGTAAAACTTGTAAGATTAATCCTGGTGATGGCGCTTTCTATGGTCCAAAATTAGATTTCCATATTACTGACTCTTTAGGTCGTGTTTGGCAATGTGGGACTATTCAATTAGATATGAATTTACCTGCGCGTTTTGAATTAAGCTATGTGGATAGTGATGGTACTAAAAAAGAACCAATTATGTTGCATCGCGTAATTTATGGTAGTGTTGAACGTTTCATTGGTATTTTAATTGAACATTTCGCTGGTGCTTTCCCAATGTGGTTAGCTCCAACACAAATGACAATTATTCCTGTTAATACAGAAGTTCATTTAGAGTATGCAAATAGTGTGTATCAAAAATTATTGGATTTAGGTATCAGAGTAGAATTAGATAAACGTAATGAAAAATTAGGTTATCGGATGCGTGAAGCGCAAATGCAAAAGATTCCAATGCAATTAGTTTTAGGTGAAAAAGAAGCAAATGAAGGTCTAATTACTTTCAGACGTTATAAACATCAAGAATCTACTACTTTAACTTATGAGGAATTTACTAAGTTGATTTTAGAAGAAATTAAGAATAAAACAATTGTTAATGCATAATTAATATTGACATTTATCAAATAGTTTTCTATAATTATGTAGTTAATGTAGGAGAGGTAAGATTGTGAAATTTACTAAAAGAGATTTATTAACATTTCCTAATGGAATTGTTGATGTTGATGAAGATTTACAATTTGAAAAAAGTGACCTCACTTACAATAATAAAATTCGTGGAATAAAGGATTTACACGTCAGTGGACAATGTAGATATGAAACGAGTAGTGAACTATTTTATACCGATTTAAAGATTGAATGTATCTTGATTTTACCTTGCGCGATTAGCTTGGAAGATATTGAATATCCTTTAAGTACCACTGCAAATCAGATTTATGCTTTTTCTAATAATGTTGAGGATGATCAAATTCATGTTAAAGGTAATGTGGTTAATTTGATGCCCGAAATATTACAGGCAATATTAATGGAAGTGCCTTTTAAGGTTACTAAAGAAAATGTTGTTTATCCAACTGGAAAGAATTGGCAAGTAATCAAAGAATGTGATTACTCAATTAAAGAAGAAGATGAAATAGATCCAAGACTTGCGAAATTGCTTGAATTTAAAAATGATAATGATTAGGAGGGAAGAAAATGGCTGTTCAACAAAGAAGAGTATCAAAAACACGTAAAGCTAAACGTAGAACTCATTATAAATTATTTGCACCTACTTTAGTTAAGTGTCCTAGTTGTGGTGAATATAAAAGACCACATCATATCTGTGAATGTGGACAAAAATAAAGACCTATAGGTCTTTTTTTTTTAGGCTTTTCATTGTTTATAATTATTAAACTTTTTGTTTAAAAAGTATTGATTTTTGATTTTTATTGTGTATAATAGTATTG
>JBATBW010000108.1:0-2299 GCA_049662565.1 Erysipelotrichaceae bacterium
GTATTAGCTATTCCGTTATTTATTATTTCATTTGCGCTTTCGTTAAAAGAAGTTAATGCTTCTAACATATATAAGCCACTCGTATCAAAAGCAGTTCGTATATTACCCATTGAAGTGGCAATAACGCCTTCAGCACCTTGAACGTTTTTAGCTATTTCTAAAACTTTACCGCTTGTTTCTACTAATCCAGCAGGTTCAATACTTGAAGATAAAGCGCCAACCCGTGGGGTTGAGCCCGCTACAGTTGGTGTTTTAGCTGTTTTTGGTGTAGATGTTTCTAATTTTAAAGAAGCTGCTGTACTTTTATTTATTTCAGTAGTCCATTTAGCCTGTTCTAATGCATTTTGTCTAATTTCATTTTGAACATCTTTTAAAGAACTTCTTTGTGACTGTAATACATCAACCGCATCACCATAAGCCATGTTAGTAGCGGTAGCAGCTTGACCTCCAGCACTTGCAGCGGTAGCTTTTGCAATAGCTATTTCATTAAATTGCTTTTTAATTTTACCAATAACCTCAGACTCTTTTTCTCTAAGTTTAAATTCTTCAACTGCTAAATCAGCTATTTTACTACTATATGCAGAAGCCTTTGCTTTTGCTATTAATGCTTTTGTAAGTTCATTAACCGCTCCAGTTACGTTTCCGTTTAATATTTGTTCTTTTGATAAGTTACCGAAATAAGCAGGATATTCATCTTGTAGTTTTTTAACCGCAATTAACCTGTCAGACATTGAAAGATTAATATTTTTAGCAGCAGATACATAAGCATTTGCAGAAGATACTTGCTCGCTTGCTGTCTTTGAAGCTTCAGCATTAGCTTCGGACATTGATTGTTTAAACTTATTAAAAGTACCTGTTAATTTGCCTACAACATCATCAATAGACAATCCACTTTGAGCAAATAAAGTAAAAGCAGTAGTCACTAATGAAATACCCAATAAAATACCACCCGACCCCATTAAGGAACTTGCTAACGCTTTTAACGCTCCGCCTGTTGACCCCGTTTGATTTTTAAGATAAGAAAATGCTTCGGCAGTAGCAGTTAAGTTGTTTCCTATCCCTATAATACCATAAGGGGCATCTTGAGCAATACGTGAAAATTGCATTAAAGCGTTCCCTCCATTTGCTACTTTTGGAGTCATAGCAGAAAACGAACTACCAGTAGTTTTAACCGACTCTTTTAAATCGGTTAGTTTATTTTTGGTTGACGTAATTTGCCTGTCTAAATCCGAAGTATCTAACCCTAATTTAGTTTTTTTTACTTTTAAATCCCCTAACCTTTTTAATTTTGCTTCGGCTGCTGCTAATTCTGAATTTAATTCTGAACTATCTGCTCCAATTTGTACTTCTAATGCCATTTTGTTTGATTTAGGTATTTTTGATACTCTTCTATAAATCTTTGTTTTTGTTCCTCACTAACCCCTTTGTTAGCAATTTTACCACCTGATAAATCCATAAATTTATCCATTGTTTTAGGCAGTGTTTTATAATTCTGATAAGGTGCAATTAATGCATTATAAGCAACTAACCTGTATTTCTTCCAATCTTCTAACTGCATACGTTTATAAGCAAAAAGGCGAATTTGAAACTCTGCAAAAGTCATGTCGTAAACATCACTCAACCGCATAATTCCAAGTTCGCCACAAGCAAAGGAAATGACATCTTTTTTAAAGTCTATTTCAACACTGCTTTCACTTTTTTTTTATCTTCAACTGGTACATCTTTCGTGAGTGCTGAATGATACGCTTGATTAAACTTTTGCAAAGTAGATAAATCAGTATCATCAATCCATTGTATAACGTCTTTCAAATTAAAATCAATTTCAGACTCTCTATCCGAAAATATTAAATTATATTTTAAAGAATGATACATTTTAATTGGCGTCCACTTGAATGGGTTCATTTGCTCCTTAGTTCCAAACTCTACAAATCCTATATTTTCCTCATCTAAAAGGTATCCTATAAACCCAAGTCCTAAATGAAATTCTCTATCTTTTCCGCCTAAATTTAATGTTATTTTATTTTGTATCATTGTATTTTAATTAATTTTTAATTTTCCCTCTATTAATTCGTTCAAAAATCCAAGACCTAAAAAATACTTAATTCCAAGTAATTCTATTTTTGTTTTATGCATTATAATTTATTCTTAAGTTAAGCTTAATTTGAAAGCCGTAATACTATTAGTTCCTCCATCTTCTTTTATTAAATGCCAATATGTATTAGGTGAAATATTTAACGATGAATTTCCATTTATATTTTCATCTGTACCTATTAAAGTAACAGTAAAAGCAGTTGTATTT
>JBATBW010000109.1:0-2664 GCA_049662565.1 Erysipelotrichaceae bacterium
TAGTAATACTCACATTTTCTTCAAAACTCTTCATTGAAGCATCAATCATTACTGAAGAGAAACCTAAATCAATCGCTTGTTTAATAAAATCTAAAGTTACACCATGATCTAAATGTAAAGCTACCGGTACACTAGCTTTTTCGGCATAAAACTTGCCAAGCATAGCTGCTTCTTCCAAATTCAACATTTCCGCATGAGCTTGCGCAAATGCTAAGATAATTGGTTGATTACGTTCCTCAGCTACTCTCACATAATCTCTAACGGAATTTGAATCAAAGAAATCTGGAGATGGAATTGCATATCCTTCTTCTTTAGCCTTTAATAACATTTCTTTAGTTGTTGTTAACATATATGATCTCCTATTCTAATCCTGATGATTTAATAATTTCATCATATTCTAAAACACTACTACAATTTACTAATCTTTCCATTACTTCACTATTTTGAAATAAATTCATTAAATTCGATAATGTTTCTAATTGTTCATGTGCCTCTTTAAGAGCAAGCATGAATATCATACTAACTTCAATGGGATTGTCATCTTGACCCATTTCTTTAAAAATGACAGGAGTAGATAATGACATAAATCCAATTTGAGATCGAACAACTTTGTCACCATCTGTATGAGGTATCGCTACACCCATACCATTTTCCAATAATAGTCCAGTCGGATATATAATCTCCCTCTGTTTTATACCCTCATAAAACTTATCATTGACAACTCCTGCCTTTAAAAACTCATCTGCTAAAATCTTCAATGCTTCATCTTGCGATGCTACATCTTGATTAAACAGTGTAATTTTCTTATCAAACACCATAACTTTTCTCCTACCTTTTATTTTCCAATGCCATAGTTTTGAGAAACTCCACAAATTCACCATCACTAGATATCCGTGATATTTGTTTTACTTTCTCAGTTGACTCAATAATTTCATACAAACCCGAAATCATTTCCTTTATCGAATTCGCATCTTCTTGGGCAACAGCTAACATAATTACAACGATAACATCATTATTATCCCAATTAATTGGTTTTTTCAACGTTAATAACGATATCTTCGTCTTCAGTACCGTTGAAGGATCAGCATGAGGCATCGCAACCCCAGTATTAATACTCGTAACCCCTTGGCTTTCACGATGATTAATCGATTTTTCAAAATCTTCAGTCACAATATTTTTACCCAAATAATTATCACTTAAAAATTTTAAACAATCTTTTTTGTTAGAAAAATCATAGTTCCAAAACATAAAATCATGATCTAAATATTTCAATATTAACTGTAAATTTAGACTAGTAGTCTCTCTCAAAGAATTAATTTTCTCATTCAACATCAAATAATACTCATTAATTTCACTAATTTCTTCTTGAGTAACTAATGGTGAAACATATATAACCTTCTTATCAATATTACTAAGCGGCGTCAAAGAAATAATAAACGACACATCACTAATATCATTAGAATATACTTGTTCAACCGAAGCCGTCTCTAAATTATCCTTAGCCGGAATAACCCGTCTAAGCTTATTGAATACTAACTCTGATGTCGATAAACCAATCGGACAAACAATTAAAATGTTCTTAGGTTGATAAATCTTATCAAAGGCAACTTGGAAATGAATAGTTAAAAATGAAACCTCATCATCATTCAACAAAATATTAAAATTCTGTTCAAAAATTGATGAAACATACCAAGTCAAAGAAAACATGACGATATACTGCTTCTTAATACTCTCTAACAAAGGATTTTTAATAGTAAATCCATTCTTCAGACGATAAATCATTGGTAATACATGATACATCAACGAATCATATAACTTATCATCTCCACTCAAATCAATACGAAGCATCTCGCCCATACGTTTAATAATATCAACTACTGTACTACTAATAACTTCATTCGCATTAACATCACCAATCGAAGGTTCAATACCATGCGCAAATAATAACTCACTAATGTATTCAATGTCACTTTCTTCTAAAATCAGCGACAAACTCGCATTAGCCCGAGATGCAATGTCCAAAGCAATCATATAAGGTTCCATATGCTTAATGTTTTGGAAAACAAATTCATTTTCTTTGCACGTATGCTTATTATTCATCATCCGTGAAAATAATATAACTAATGAAATATATAATGACACTACATAATTATTTCCAATTGATCTTTTACTACGCGAAACAATATTATCAATAACTGCCTGCGTAAAATTAATAACTTGTTCATTAAAAATTTCATCAATACAATTACGAGTTTGCTCTAAACTCAACGAATTAATTCCCTTACCATTGTCCAAAACACTCATAAGATACTTTTTAAAAACTCTTTGAATTGAAATCTCTTTACCAAAAACATAAGTACCAGTATTATCAGAAACTATATCCGCCATACTACCTTCAAAATAAACCCGAAGCTTATCAATATCACTACGTAACGATGTACTACTAACTAGTAACTTCGTAGCTAACTTTTCATAAGACACCCGTTCGTCATCAATAATCAATATCTTCATTATTTCATTTTGACGATTCTTTGGAGAAAAAGGCTCAACCTCATGCGAAATATTCATTATCTCATTAAAATACTTCTCAATATCACTCTTTTTACCTATTAAACTAATTCCATGTCGCGGTAATTTATGAATCTCAATTCCATAGGCTTGTAA
>JBATBW010000110.1:0-2173 GCA_049662565.1 Erysipelotrichaceae bacterium
ATATAGTCCCTTTATTTTAACTAATTTTTATCATCTAATTAAAACTATTGGAATTAATTATGAAATAACAATACCAAAATTTATTTTACCAATTGGGATATCTTTTTATACGTTGCAATTAATATCATATTTGATTGATGTTTATCGTGACAAAACAATTTTAGAACGTAATTACTTTAAATTATTATTGTTCGCATCTTTTTTCCCAACAATGATCGAAGGACCTATTTGTCGTTATAATGATGTTAAACCGCAATTGTTTCAAAATGAGAAAATTGATTATGCTAATTTGAAAAATGGTATATTAAGAATTAGTTATGGGGCCATTAAGAAAATAGTTGTTGCGGATCGTTTAAATATGTTTATTAAATATGTTTTCGATAATCATATTGAATTAGGTGGTGGAGTAATATTGTTAGGGGCTATTGCCTATACGATTCAACTATATATGGAATTTTCTGGTACAATGGATGTTGTTTTAGGGAGCAGTGAAATTTTTAATATAAAACTTAAAGAAAACTTTAATCATCCGTTCTTTTCTAAATCTATTAGCGAGTTTTGGATGAGGTGGCATATTTCATTGGGCACATGGTTTAAAGATTATGTTTATTATCCAATTTCATTGTCTAAAGGAATTAAGAAATTAAGGAAAAGTTTAAAGTCGCATCTATCAAACCATACAATTATGGTATTAACTAGTTCTTTAGCTTTATTTGTTGTATGGACATTAAATGGTTTATGGCATGGGCCGGCATGGCAATATTTGCTTTTTGGTTTGTTTCATTTTATTTTAATATTTAGTGGTAACTTGTTTGAACCATTAATATTAAAGATGTATAAAAAATTACATATTAATCGCGAAAACAAAACCGTTTTCGTTATGCGAATCATTAAAACTAGCATGTTTGTAGTAATCGGCGAAATGTTTTTTAGAGCTAATGGCGATACTGCAGGTTTGTCAATGTTAGCGAAAATATTTACTAATTTTAATTTCTTTTTCAATCACAAGGTCGCAAAGACTATTGATTTATATGATGTAGGGATTGTAGTTGTAACATTAATCATTGTGGCGGTTATTAGTTATTTAAAAGAAAATAACAAAGACGTTCGTCAAATGATATCGGTACAAAAAATATATGTGCGTTGGCCAATTTATTATATGATTATATTTTATATTATCATCTTTGGCGCATATGGAAGGGGATATTTACCGGTTGATCCGATTTATGCGAATTTCTAGAGGTGAAAAATATGAAAACATTTATTAAAATCACAACGTTCTTAAGTGTTTTATTACTATTAGTTATGGGAATATCAAAGATAGTAACACCCAAAAATAATGCCAAAGAATTTGGCATGGAAAACGTTAAGGCTAGTGGAATATTAGGTGAAAGACCAGAGAGTATTGAAGCATTAGTAGTAGGTGATAGTGAGGCTTATTGTTCTATATCACCATTACAAGTATTTCAAGACAGTGGAATACCTATTTATGTAAGTGCATCTAGTGCTCAATTTTTATATCAGAGTATTGATTTTGTTGAAATGGCTTTAAAAAATCAAAAACTTAAATATATCTTTTTAGAAACTAACAATATATTTAGAGGGTATGAAAGTTTAGATTATATATTTAATTTTATTGAAAATAAACTTCCGGTATTTAGATATCATAATTTTTGGAAGTCAATTAATTTGAATAATAGCGGTCGCAAAGTTGAATATACTTGGACAGATGATTATAAAGGGTTTTATATTCAAAAAGGGCGAAAAGCAAGTTTGAAAAAGAACCATATGATGAATAGCGTTGATAAGCAAAAAATTAGTGAACTTAATCAAAATCATGTGGCATATATCAATAAACTAGCGAAGGAAAACGGCGCAAAGCTTGTTTTAATTAGTACACCAAGCACTTTAAATTGGAATATGAAAAAACATAATGCCGTAGTTGAATTAGCAAAAGAAAATGATGTTGAATATATCGATTTAAATTTAATGGATATTGGTATTAATTGGGAAACTGATACTTTTGATAAAGGTGATCATGTTAATTATTTAGGAGCAAAAAAAGTAACATCTTTTTTAACTAATTATCTAAAAGGAACTAACCAATTTACTGATCAAAGAAATAATCCTAAATATCGTGATTGGAAAATATCATTAGAGAAATATTTAATGG
>JBATBW010000111.1:0-2267 GCA_049662565.1 Erysipelotrichaceae bacterium
CGAAAATTTTATTGGAGACTAATCAGTTATTGCAGGTTGCGACTAATAAGCAGGAGATTATTGATATTACATGTAAACAGTTGTTAAAGTTGTTTAATCGAGATATTGTTTATTATCAAGTAAACAATGGTACTTTGGATGAACCATATATTTATGTTAATGATGATTCTAATAATGACAAATATTTGGCAGTTAATGAACAAGCTGTTGCGAAATGGGTTTTAAAGAATAATAAGCATGCAGGAGCTGGTACTAATACTTTAAACAGTGTTTCTGGTCATTATTTGGCGGTTAGAGCTAATGAGAATATTTTTGGGGTTGTGGGTATTTTCTTAAATGATAATTATTTGAAGACTTTTGAAGAGAATATTATGTTGTCGGTTTTAGGTGAGTGTGGATTGGCTTTGGAGAACTATCAGTCGCGTAAAGAGAAGGAAAGAATTAATATTAAAATTAAGAATGAACAGTTGCGTTCTAATTTGCTTCAGTCGATTTCACATGATTTAAGGACGCCTTTGACTTCTATTTTGGGTAATATTAGTATTTTAATGGATAATAATGATAAGTTTTCGTTAGAAAAGATTAATGATATTTATGAAGATATTTATTTGGATGCTTCTTGGTTGATTAATTTGGTGGAAAATATTTTATCTATTACGAAGATTGAATCAGACAATATTTTAAAGAATAAGACCATTGAGTTGGTAGATGATGTAGTAGAAGAAGCTTTAAAGCATATTGATCGACGTAAAGTTTTATATGACATTGAATATTTAGCGAAGAAGGAATATATATTAGCGAGTATGGATGCGCATTTGATTATGCAAGTAATTATTAATATAATTAATAATGCGATTAAGTATACACCGCCTAACACCCATATTTTAGTACAGGCGGATGCGATTGATGATAATTTAGTCATTGCGATTAGTGATAATGGTGATGGTATTAAAGATGAAGATAAAGTTCATATTTTCGAAATGTTTTATATTGCTAATGGTCAAAAGGGTGACAGTAGCCGTTCTATGGGGTTAGGTTTAGCGTTATGCAAGTCGATTATTAATGCCCATCAAGGGACTATTGAGGTTTGTGATAATTATCCTAAGGGGACGATATTTACTTTTAGGATACCATTAATGAAGGAGGATACTCATGGAAAATAATTTAATTTTAGTGGTTGAAGATGATACAGCAATCAATAACTTAATTAAAACTACTTTACAGATGCATGATTATCGTTATATTAATGCGAGTACGGGTAAAGAGGCTTTACAGTTGATTACTAGTCATACGCCGGATGTTATCTTATTAGACTTAGGTTTGCCCGATATGGATGGTACAACCATTATTAAGACGGTAAGAGGGTGGTCGAATAATCCCATTATTGTGATTAGTGCACGTAGTGATGATAGTGATAAGATTGCGGCTTTAGATTTAGGAGCGGATGATTATCTTACTAAACCTTTTTCGATTGATGAATTATTGGCGCGGTTAAGGGTGGCTCTTAGAAGGATTAATAATACTCAGACCCAAATGCCGATATTTAATAATGGGGATTTGGTTATTGATTATACGGCGGGTTGTGTATTTTTAAAGGATATGGAAATCCATCTTACCCCAATGGAATATAAGTTAGTAGTCTTATTGAGTCAAAATGTTGGTAAGGTATTGACACATACTTATATCACTAAACAGATTTGGGGTAGTGTTTATGAAAGCGATATTGCATCTTTAAGGGTTTTTATGGCAACATTAAGAAAGAAATTGGAGAAGGATTCATCAAATCCGGTTTATATTCAAACGCATGTTGGGGTTGGTTATCGGATGTTGAAGTTATAGTTTTGGGGGTCAAAGTGTTCTTTGGCCTTTTTCTTTTTTAGGGGGGATAATTCTTTGCACAAAGGGGTACAAAAGATGTTCTTCTTTATCTTGAAGAACATCTTTAAAATAAAGGAGAGGTGACTTATGGATATTTTATATACGTTGGATTTGCGTTGTCAGAAAATATTGCGTTTGTTGATTAATTCTTCATCGTATTTGTCAGTTAATGGTATTGCGAGTACGATGGATGTTTCTCGACGCTGTATTTATTATGATCTTGAGCGTATTAATGAATGGCTTGATGTTTTGAATATTGAAAAAATAGAAATTGAGCGAAATAAGGGGATTTTGTTGAGTGGGGTACAAAAGAATGATATTAATTATCATTTGTTGTTAAATACGAATAGTAGTTATTTTTATTTTTCACCAATGGAGAGGTGTAAGAT
>JBATBW010000112.1:0-9146 GCA_049662565.1 Erysipelotrichaceae bacterium
TTCTGAAATCAAACAAATATTAGGTTGAGTTTCTAAAGCGCATTCTAAAGCAACGTGCGAAGCAGAACGCCCCATAACTTTAATGAAGTGCCAATATTTTTTTGCTGAGTTAGCATCTCTTTCAATATTACCAATTAATTCACTATAAGTCTTAGTAGCTGTATCAAAACCAAAAGAACATTCTATATCTTCATTCTTTAAGTCACCATCAATAGTTTTAGGACAACCAATAACTTGAATACCCGTATTATTAGCCGCAAAATATTCAGCTAATACTGCCGCATTAGTATTAGAATCATCACCACCAATAATTACAATCGCATTTACACCATGTTTCTTACAAACATCAGCCGCAATTGCAAATTGTTCATTAGTTTCTAATTTAGTACGACCCGAACCAATAATATCAAAACCACCAGTATTACGATACTCATTAATATAAGCATCATCAAATACAATATAATCATCTTCAATTAATCCAATAGGACCATTTTTAAAACCATAAAGAACATTATAGCTATTAGTAGCCTTTAAAGCATCATATAAACCACAAATAACATTATGACCACCTGGAGCTTGCCCTCCTGATAAAATAACCCCTACTACTTGTTTTTTACTAATAGAAGTATTTTGCCCTTTTTCAAAAGTAATTTCTTTTTTACCATAAGTGTTAGGGAATAAACCAGCAATCTTTTCTTGATCAGCAACACTCTTAGTTTCTTGACCTTCTTTTACACAAATTTCTGCGATACCATTGCTTAACATTCCTGGAAGCTTAGGATTGTATTCGTATCTAGCTTGTTGTAATGGTGAATATTTCATTATTTTTCTCCTTTAAATTTATACATTAAAATTTTAATGCATTTTACTATAAAAGTAAAGATAAAGCCGCAAAACAACCCATAAAATTAAATAAAAATCACATTCTAAGAACACCAACAACACCCAACCATCTAAGACCTATCCTATTATCAATAATCATAGTTTTTTTATATATTCTTATTCATTTACCTTAGGTAAATACTGTAAAGGATTACCCTTCAATATTTTCGGTTAAATAACTAATATCTGATAGCTTATTAGATGATATTATTATATATTAACTAAAGAAATTTAGAAGAAAAATATCTTTAGAATATAAGTTGTTTTAGAAAGTTTAAAATCATTATATCATTCTTATAAATATATTCATTATTAAATTTCATTGGTTTTAATTGATATTTTTTACGATAAGTTGTTGTGATATAGATATTGAACAAAAAAAAAAATAACCCTAGAAACTAGGGTTGATTCTTATATTGGCGTCCTCGAAAGGATTCGAACCTTCGACCGTACGCTTAGAAGGCGTATGCTCTATCCGACTGAGCTACGAGGACACACGGCTCTATTATAATAACCTATTAGCCATGAAATTTCAAGTATTATTTTACAAATTTATTCTTGTTATATTAATTTGGTTGTTTTCAATATCGATGATGGCATAACTACTACCACTGCCATCACGGTTGTAATATAAACTGCCGGGATTTAATAATACAATGTTATCTTTTACTTCATAATGGAAAACATGGGTATGTCCATAACAAACAATATCGCAATGTAGTCTTTTGCCTTTACTTACTAAACCGCTAATGCGGTTTGATGAAAAGAATTGATGGGAATGGCACATAAAAATATTATGTTGGGGTATATGAACTACTCTTTCTAATTCATATTCGCCAAAATAATCATTGTTTCCACATACACATATATAATCACTGACATAACTTTGATCTGCTTCAATATCTCCTAGATGTAAGAAATATTGGGCTTCGTGTTGATGTTTTAAATAGATATCCTGTAATATTTGTATTTTACCATGGGAATCAGAAACTACGACAATTTTCATTAGTCCTCCTTGAAGGCTAATTCTTTAAAGATGTCGCCTCTTTCTTCAAAATTTTTAAAATGATCATAACTAGCGCTAGCTGGGGACAACAAACATATATGATGAGGCTTAGTAACTTTTTTTGCTAAAGTTACTGCTTCTTTTAAATCATTAACTAAATAGATATTATTTGTTTGATTTACGTGATCATATATTCGTTTGCCTGTGGCATACATCAATACATAATTTATGTTTGTATGTTCGTTTATATAGTCAATTAAGACTTGGTAGTCGATGTTTCGATCTAAACCACCTATTAGTACTGAATTGACATTATTAAGCGCAGAGATAGCTTTAATTGTTGCATATGGGATAGTAGATATTGAATCATCAACATATTTAATATTTTGATGTTCACCGATATATTGTAAGCGATGATTCAATGGTGAAAACTCGTATAGAGCTTGTACAAAGGTTTCTTTACTAATGCTTAATAATGATGAAATGGCATAAACAATTGCCATATTATAGTAATTATGACTACCAATAATGGCACATTTATTTTCATCAACTTCGACATAATCATTATTGAAATATAGTAGATTATTTATATGATAAATATTACCATTATCCCCTTCACTAGCTTTATATTGGTTTAAAGCAGGTATTGGATAATTTAAAAATTCATTATATATCGCTATATCACTACTCTTTTGATATTTAAAAATATTCGCTTTAGCAAGACCATATTTTTCTAATGTACCATAATGATCTAAATGCTCTTCATATAAATTTAAATAAACACCAATATAAGGTGAATACTTGCTGAATTCTAGTTGATGACAACTAATCTCAAAGACTACTAACGAATCTTCCTTTAACTCATCAATAATATCAAAACAAGCTTTACCAATATTACCAACTAAAAAAGTATCATACTTTTTTCCTAATACTTGATATAATAAACTACTTGTTGTACTTTTGCCTTTAGTACCAGTAATACCTATTACTTGTTTACCATAATATTTCAAAAATAAAGCGCTTTGCCCACTAATCTTTTTATCGTCAATATCTTTATCAACGACAATACCCGGAGCTTTTAAAATCAAATCAAAACTATTAAAATCAATTTTATCAATAGAAACAAAACGATCAACATCTAACTCTCTATTATCCGTAATCGTTATTTGACAATTAATATGGTGTTTCAATAAGTAATCATAACTAGACTTACCTTCAAGGCCAAAACCCCAAATTAAAATATTTTTATTTTCAAACTCTTGATTAATTAAGTTCATCTAAAACCTCTTTCAATCGATCATTAACTAAACTAATAAAATGATCGTTAATAAAATGTTCATCATTATATTCATATAACACATCATTTATTTGTTCTTCACTAATTGCCATAAACGCCTTATTACTCAATAAAAAAGGAATATTCTTATTATTTTTAATTCTTAAATTAATCGCCATCTTAATCGCTGCCAACACTTCACTACGCGTACCAACACACTCAAAAGGTTTATTTGGAGAAATACCAACTAACTGATTAACATATACTAATAAATCTTCTTTATTTAAAATATCTTCATTAAATATTTCTTTTAATTCATTATCTAACAAAAACGCACTTAACATTATAGCAACAAAAGTACATTTTGCACAATTATTACACCATTGTTCTACTTTACTGCCAACATTACAACTTCTAAAAACTAAATGATAAGGTTTTAGAGTAGCAAATATCGCACTAATTTGTAACTCATTAAAACGACGCAATAAAGAAAAATAATTTAAACGATGAGTTACATAATTACTTAAATACTGATTAAAATCCAACTCAAATTCATATGTCTTAGAATATTGATGATTAATCTTTTCATCTTTAATTGTTGACTCATTAGCGCTATTCTCATTAGATAAAACAATGTTTTCCAAACCATTTAAATATGCCACAAAACAGCTAACAAAAGCTAACAAACTACTAAAAGGTGTATGACCATTTAAATATCCTTGTAGATTAAGTTCTAACATCCTTTTATCCATCGTACGCCCTACTTCTAATAGCTTATCTCCACTATAACCACTAGCTTGACAACTACTCAAAGCACTTTTAACTTTATTAAAGACAAAAGCTTTATTATTATCATATTCCCCTTTTAAAATATCCAAAGTCACAAAAGAATCTTTTCCTCCGCCAACTGGAATTAAATTACCATAAACCTGATAATCATCAATAACTTCATATTTAATATCACCTTCAACCCTAAAAGTAACAAATTCATTTATATTCAAACGCAAACCATTCACATAAAAGTATTCCCCTAAACCAAAATACATTAATTTACGGAAAAATTCTAATTGTTGATTATTTAAATAATTATGTTTAAATACGTATTTCTTACAACAACATACTTTATAATAACTAATCGACTCAATCAAACCGATATGAAACAAAAAATTATCGACCAACTGATCGTTTAAAACTATATCTTTTCTAATTTTAAAGGTTAAAGACGGATTAAATTGTGACAACCCTGCAATTTCAAAATCATATACTACTTGCAAAATATCGTCAATATATTCTTTATCAAACCCCTTGTAAACAAAACAACTATTAGAAAAAGCGAAATATTTCTTAACACCTATTAAATATGATTCAAAATTCTTATCCACACAAAAATATTTATAATCTTCTAACCAAGGCACAAACCCGGTAATATCTTTTTTAGTATACAAATACTTAACTTTCAAAAAATTCATTAAATCATTAGAAAAAGTTGTAAATGTTTCTCCATTTAATATTTTAAATTGATTAACATATAAACCACCATTACTTACTTCACTATTAAAACAATTATGATTTAAATTAAACTTCGTTAATCCTAATTGACAAATAACTAAACCATCTTGTAATACATTAACAACAAAATCGTCACTTAAATCACCACTAATCAAATAGTAGTTAGTTTCTGGCATAATTGCCCCATTGATTTTCGCAAATTTATATCGATTCATTAATTATCACTTCTTTCTTGTTGTTTATTATCAATTATTTGGAAATTAACAAAAGTTAATTTGTGTGCCCCATCTACTATTCCATGATAGTAAAAGCCAAAACCCTTTGCATGTTCAAAAAGCCACTTATCAATATCAATAGTTAGATCATCGCTACTAGAAAAGGAAAAAGTATTACCTAATTGGGCAATATTATGTCCCATCATAATCGCACTTAAACTACCATAATATAACTCTTTTTGTTTTGAATAGGATATATATCCTTCAACACTACTTAGCTTATCTAAATTTACATTCGTTTTCGCTAACATAACCATTAACGCATCATAAGCTTTTCTTTGTAAATATATATCACTTTTTTTATTCTTTAAAACATCAACTTTCACAATGTCATTTGGTTCATAATTACCTAAAGAACCATTTTTAGGCAAACTAATCGCAAAAGGATCAACATTACTTATCAAATTACTTTGCAAGTCATCTAAATATAATGTATCAAACCACAAATTCAAATTATCTAAAGAATAATTTCGACAATAATTAATTAATTCTTTAATACTATATTTATCAACATAACGATTAACCACATTGACTACTTGATTTTCATTATAAATTGAACTATTTAACTGATAATATAACTGAGAATTTTCCAAACGAAAATTATTAATCTCCATAAAAGGGAGAAATTGTTCTGGTTTCAAATCATAATCGATAATATAATCAATTTCATCTTTACTTAAGTTATTAATAATAATATCCCGATTACTTGCTGTTTTATATTTATATCTTGATAAAGGATCGTATTTAATATTTATAAAATATAAACACCCCATAAAAAAGATCATCAAACTAATCGTCAACAATATTCTTTTCTTTTCCATATAATCACCTTCATTATTATAACATAATAATTAATTATTATGAATATATTCAAATACCTTGAGACCTATTTTATCCCCAATAACTAACTGAATATCCTTCACATCAGCCTTCAATAAATTATCATAAGTCGAAAACTTACTAACCAATTTCTCTTTACGCGCATTTTTAATAAAAGGAATATTCATAAATTGTGAAGCCGTTTGCTGTTTTTTTCTTAGTAATTGATGATAACTAATCGCATAACGATGCACCTCATCTTGCATTTGTACCAACAAAAAATACAAATTACTCTTTTTATCTAAAGAAAACTCTATTAAATCCTCATTAATTAACTTAGAAGTTTCATGATGATTATCCTTTGACAACCCTAAAATCATTATATCTAATTCTAATTCCTTTTTAACTCTTTTCGCAACATTAATTTGATTAACACCACCATCGACAATCAATATATCACATAAAGGACGATCATTCTTTAACACTGATAAATAATGACGATATAAAGCTTCGTACATCGAAGCTAAATCATCTTGAAAATCATTCAACTTAAAACGACGATACATATTAGGCGATTTTACCCCATCAATAAATACCACCATCCCACTAACATTATTAGTCCCACTAATATGTGAATTGTCAAATAATTCAATATGATGTGTACGATTATTAACCATCAAATTTAGTTCCTGTATGCCTAAAGTCGTAATTGTATCTTGTTTCAATAACACCCCTATTTGATATTCCAAATATTCTTTCGCATTAGCGAAAGCCTTATCTAATAAAGCTTTCTTTTGTCCTTTATACACCTTAATTACTTTTACATTTAAAACACTAGATAGTAATTCATCATCAAAAGAAGCACCTACTAACAATTTAGTCGCAACTTCATATTTTAAATAGTATTGCATTAAAAAAGTTGTGACAATGTCTTCGACATCACCAATTATTGGATAGACCTTATTAATAGTATTGATTAAAATACCACCTCTAACATTTAAGATACTAAAACCGATATAACCATTACTAACATAATAATTAATGACATCTACATCATTAATATCCTTTAAAACTATTTGTTGTTTATCATTAAAATAATCAATAGCTTGTAAATAATCTTTATATTTCTTGGCCAATTCAAAATTTAAAGAACTACTAGCATCATTCATTTTGTCCAATAAATAATTAGTCAATATTTGATCTTTATTATGCATATAATCAATAGCTTCTTTAATCATTAATTGGTATTTCTTTTCATCAATACCTTCTTCACACATACCCAAACATTGATTCAAATGAAAATATAAACACTTCTTCTTCCCTTTTTCATTAACACATTTCTTTAAAGGAAAAATTTCATTAATCAATTGTACAACCAAATTAGCATATGTCGCATTAGGAAAAGGACCAAAATATTGTGCTTTTTGGTCTTTTTTTAAATCCCGATTAATTACTATTCTCGGATACCTTTCATTAGTAACCTTAATATATGGATAAGACTTATCATCCATATACATAATATTATAACGCGGCTTATATTTCTTAATTAAATTATATTCCAACAATAAAGCTTCTTTTTCACTAGTAGTAATCATAAATTCAAAATCCACAATGTTACTAACTAATTTAGTCGTCTTATAATCATGAACCCCAACAAAATATTGGTTAACTCGTTTACGTAAATTAATTGCTTTACCAACATAAATAACTTTGTCATTTCTATCTTTCATTAAATAACAACCAAAAGTTTGGGGTAATGTCTTTAATTTATCTTTTAAAGGTAACAACACTTACACCAGCTCCTCCGTTACTTAAAGTAGCACTCTCAACCGTATTAATATACTTGCGATTCTTCAAATGATTAATAATTGCCTTTCGCAATATACCGCTACCCACACCATGAATAATATTAACACTTGGACAATTATTAACAATAGCACTATCAATAAATTTATCAACTTCCATTAATCCTTCTTCAACATTAAGACCAATAACATTTATTTCCATCTTAGGTTTACTCCATATTTTCTTACTTACTACACTAACCTTTTTAGGTTGGGGTTTTAGGGCTTTACGAATATTGTTTCTTTTAACTTTCATCGTAACCCCACTCGCATCGACAATAATATCATTCTTCTTAATAGCTGTAATTGTCCCATATTGAGCAGTTGCGAGAATTTGAATATAGTCCCCAATTTGATAATTAGTATCACTATCTTCTTCCATATCTTTATTATCATTTAGTTGTTGAACCTTATTATACACTTCAATACTTTGATGCAATAAAGGTTTATCTAACTTTTTAAAATCTTCTATTAATTGATGAGCTTCTTCAATCTTAACTCTTAATTCATTTTCCATTTGTTCTTGATACTTATTCAATAAACGTTGCTTTTCTTGATTAAAATTATTTACCAAATGATCATATTCTTTTTGTTTGGCTTCTAATGAAGATTGAAGTTGTTCAACCTCCATATTTAAAACTGCTTGACGTTGTTTTTCCTTTTCTAATTCATCAATAAGAATTTGACTCAAAGGTTTATTATCATCAATATATTGTTTAGCCTGATTTAAAATATTTTGATCAATACCATACTTACTCGCAATTTCTAAGGCAAAAGAATTACCGACAACATTTTCCAAATATTTATATGTTGGTTGAAGATTATCCAAATCAAATTGCACACTACTAATCATGATATTGTCATATTCATAAGCATAATTCTTAATTTCACTATAATGCGTACTTACAATAACATTAGCTTTTAAATAACGTAATCGCTCTAATATCGCTTTCGCAAAAGCATACGCAATTGTCGGATCAGTGCCATTACCTAATTCATCAATAACGATTAAAGATTTATTATCAGCATAATCTAAAATTGTTTTAATATTTGTCAAATGCGCCGAAAAAGTCGACAAATTATTTAATACACTTTGGTTATCACCAATATCAATTAAGACATGATCAAAATGACCAATCGTGGCCTCTAAAGCAATAATTGGCATTCCACTATATGTTAATAAAACATCTAAAGATATCAATTTTAAAGTAATACTCTTACCACCAGTATTAGGACCACTAACAATAATAATGTTCTTATCTTTATTTAAATGATAATTATTATAAACACATTTAGTAGGATCAATTAAAGGATGCCCCGCTCTTTTTAAATCAATAATCTGTTCATCACTACGATAAATCGCCACAATCGCTTGATACTTATCCATATATATCGCTTTAGCGTACAAACTATCTAAATAGGCAACAGTTTGTAGATTAGCTTTAAACTGCCCTAAAAAACTTCGTAATTTAAGATGCAGCTCTTTTAATAATTCATTAAATACGACAACAATTTCTTTTTCAACATCACTAATC
>JBATBW010000113.1:0-18620 GCA_049662565.1 Erysipelotrichaceae bacterium
GACTTATATCATCTTCACTTACTTTTTGATAAGTGAAAATAGTGATTTCATCATTTAATTTATACTTAAAAGAATTAGAAACATAAATCATGTATCCAATTCCATTATTATCAATTACAATATAGTCTTCATTTATTTCAAATACAATTCCTTTAATATAATTTATCATCTAATCACCTTATTTATTATATCATAAAAAAAGCCACTTACAAAAGTGACTTTATTCAACAAAACTAAATTCAATATCTCCGACAATAATTGTATCATTTTCTTTAGCACCTAAAGAACGTAACTCATCATCAATACCCATTTTTTTCATTTGATAAGCAAATTTCATAACGCCTTCTTCGGTATCAAAATCAATTTGTTTCATAAGATTAGTTACTCTAATACCACTAACCATATATTCGTTATTACCTAAAGCTTTAACTTCAAAACCTTTTTCCTTTTCATGATAACGATAAACAACTCCAGTTGTATTATCCTCTTCATTAATTGGGAAGGCCGGAGTAACTTCTAACAGGTCCGCAATACGATATAATAAAGGTTTCATTCCTTCATCAATAATAGTGATAGTTTCAAACACTTCTAAATTTGGATATTTCTTTTTGAAACGTTCTAAATTTTCTTTCGCATTTTCTAAATCCATTTTATTCGCAACTACTACTTGTGGTCTTTCCATCAAGCGATATTGATATTCCTTTAATTCGTTATTAATAATTTCATAATCTTCTAACGGATCTCTTCCATCATTAGCTCCCATATCGATAATATGAACTAATACACGACATCTTTCAATATGACGTAAGAACTGTTGCCCTAACCCTTTCCCTTGTGAAGCGCCTTCTATTAATCCAGGCAAGTCCGCCATTACAAATGAACGATCTTCGATTTGAACAACCCCTAAATTAGGAACAATCGTTGTAAAAGGATAATCTCCAATTTCCGGTTTAGCTTTACTAACTACCGATAATAATGTACTTTTACCTACTGAAGGAAAGCCAACTAGTCCGACATCCGCCAATAATTTAAGTTCAATTAATAATTCTTTTGTTTCCCCAGGAAAGCCATCCTCCGCAAACTCCGGAGCACTATTTCTACTATTGGCAAACTTTGTATTACCACGACCACCATTACCACCTTTTAAAATGATAATTGATTGTTGATCATAAGTAAAATCCGCAATAGTATCACCACTAATCGCATCTTTCACAATTGTTCCAACCGGAACCTTAACAATAATATCTAAAGCGTCAGCACCATGCATCTTCTTAGTTTTACCGTTTTCACCGTTCTTCGCAACTATTTTACGATTATATTTTAAATCTAATAAAGTGGATTTATTATTGTCCGCAACAAAGACAATATCGCCACCTTTTCCACCATCACCACCATTAGGTCCACCTAATGGAACATACTTCTCATGACGAAAACTGACAATACCATTACCACCATTACCGCTTGTTGCACTTATTTTAACTTTATCTATAAACATGTATTTTCCTCAAAAAAGAAAATCCCCGGCTGGGGATTTAATTATTATGCTTGTGGGTAAACTGAAACTTTTTTTCTATCTTTACCAAGACGTTCAAATTTTACAACACCATCACATAAAGCGAATAAAGTGTCATCTCCACCTCTTCCAACATTTAAGCCTGGATGAATTTTAGTTCCTCTTTGGCGATAAATGATAGATCCAGCAGAAGTGAATTGTCCATCAGCTTTTTTTGCCCCTAAACGTTTAGATTCACTATCACGACCGTTTTTAGTTGAACCTACCCCTTTTTTAGATGCAAATAATTGTATATTTAATGTAAATTTCATTGCTATACCTCCATCTGTTTTATTTTAATATATTGTGGATATTCATTTTCCATTGTCTGTAATTGAATTATACCACAATTTAAGATAAGTTGACATTCATTAGAATATTTAATAACCCTAATTTCAATCAAACCTTCATCCATAGTCATCTCACATTGATTACTAACGATGATATCAAGAGCATTTAATAAACCAATTCCAATACTACTAACTCCAGCACAAACTAAATCATGACCAGATGTATTACTACCAGAATGACCTACTATTTTTAATGCAACAACATTCTCTTGTGCTTTTGTTACATCAATCTTAATCATAATTAAGCTTCGATAGCTTCAACCACTAATTTAGTATATGGTTGACGATGACCTTGTTTACGATGACTACTACCGTTTTTCGCTTTGTATTTAAAAATAGTAATCTTTTTTTCTTTACCATGTTTAATTACTTTAGCGCTGACAGTAGCACCTTTAACATATGGAGTACCAATCTTACTTTTTTCTCCACCAATTAAGCATACTTTATCAAAAGTATAAACTGTGTCGGCTTCAACTTCTAATTTTTCAACATAGATTTCAGTTCCAACTTCAACTTTGATTTGTTTTCCACCTGTTTCAATCACTGCGTACATTCCCTGCACCTCCTTATTTTATAGACTCGCCATTATAGGTAGCTAAGCTTTAAAACCTATAAGTATGAGCGGTTGATGCCCAAAGGACATGCAACACAAATATAATACCAAATACCGACACCTTTGTCAATTATTATTGATATTTTACGATATGTTTTTGGAAGTTTTCTACTTGATCTAGCTTTTCAAAAGATAAATCTAAATCACAACGACCAATTTGACCATAAGAAGCTAGTTGACAATAAATTGGACTCTTTAAATTTAAAGTATCAATAATCCCTTTTGGTGTTAAATCAAACAACTCTTCCACTAACTTACTAATCTTAATATCTTCGATAATACCCGTATTAAAAGTATTAATATAGATACTAACTGGTTGAGCAACTCCAATCGCATAAGCCAATTGAACTTGACAACGACTAGCTAACTTTGCACCAACAATATTTTTCGCCAAATAACGAGCCATATATGCCCCGCTACGATCAACTTTACTTGGATCTTTACCACTAAACGCTCCACCACCATGGGCAGCCATACCACCATAAGTGTCCACAATAATCTTACGACCAGTTAAACCACTATCACCAGCTGGCCCACCAATAACAAAACGACCAGTTGGGTTAATTAATATTTTCGTATTAACTAATAATTCACCAGGAATTACTTGATTAATAACTTCATTAACTAAATCTTTTTTAATTTGATCTAAGGTAACTTGTTCATCGTGTTGAGTGGAAATTACAATTGTCGTAATCTCTACCGGTTTAAAATCCACATAACGAATAGATACTTGAGTCTTACCATCTGGTCTTAAATAAGGTAATACTCCATCAACACGCACTTTAGTTAATTGTTTAGCTAATTGATGAGCATAAGATAAAGTCAAAGGCAAATAGTCTTCACTTTCGTCTGTCGCATAACCAAACATCATTCCTTGATCACCTGCTCCTAAATTATCGACTCCTAAGGCGATATCCACTGATTGATGATCTAATGCCACATCAATTTGACAAGTTTCGCTATCAAAACCGATATTAGGAATAATATAACCAATTTCTCTAATAACTTGACGAACAATGCCTTCATAATCCACGACAGCTTTAGAAGTAATTTCACCAAAGACAAATACGCGATTAGTAGTTACACAACATTCACATGCCACCCGACTATCAGGGTCAATGGCCAATAAAGCATCTAAGATAGCATCAGAAATTTGATCCGCAACTTTATCAGGATGACCATTAGTTACTGATTCACTTGTAAAAATAAATTCATTCATAAATTTTCCTCCTATCTTCTTACCAAAAAAAAGCGTTATGGGCCTACCGATAACGCTAATATAATGAGCTTATCTACCGGAATATCCGCAGAAATTAGCACCTTACAAATGCAGGTTGCTGGGCTTCATCGACTCTGTTGTCTCCACCACTCTTGATAAGAAATATTTAATTTTACTTAATTATTATACACCTTTAAAATTACTTGTAAACCCTAAAATAACAAAAATATATAATAAAACCCAACTAATAAGAATAAAGATAAAATCATATTCATAATCTTAAACTTTTTAATATTAAGCATATTTAAACTAATAGCTATAAAGATCAATCCCCCCAAGGCATTAATTTCATTAACTAAAGCACTAGTAAAAACAAAGCTCAAAATATGCGAACCTAAAGCGAAAATCGATTGAAATATAGCGACAGGAATAATTGAAAAAATCACACTATAACCATAGTTAAAAGTAATAAAAATCGCTGAAAACAAGTCTAAAACACTTTTAGTATACAACGTTTGATTTTGATTTAAACCACATTCAATACTACCGACAATACTCATAGCTCCTACTAAAAATAATAAAGTTGCGACAACAAAACCATCAAAATTAGACTTCGAATTATCATTAAACTTCCCAAATACACTATTAATCTTTTCATCAACACCAAATAACTCACAAATGACATATCCTACTAAAAAACTAATAATAATTAAAATATAATTATTACTCTTTATCACATTAATAATACCCAAACCTAAGACAACTAAAGCTAAAACATCATTAAAGATAGTACCATCACATTTTTTAATAATTCTTTTTAATACTAATCCAATTCCTACCCCAATTACAATTGCGATGACATTAACTATTATCCCCATTTTTTACCTCAATAACAAAATAAAACTTTGTCTTTTTACCAACTTCACTTTCCACACCATATTCTAAATGATGTTGTTGAAGAATATCTTTACAAATACTTAATCCTAAACCACTACCATACTTCCCTCTTTGATAATTTTTATTACCTTGATAATAACGATCCCAAACGTAAGGAAGATTATCTTTTTCAATACCCTTACCATGATCAACTACTTCTAATGTCGCAAAACCCTTTTTCACAAATAGATTAACCTCAATCGTATTATCAACTTCACTATGTTTAATCGCATTATTGATAAAATTATGCACTACTGTGATAATTTTTGTTTTATCCGCAAAGATATAAACATCTTCATCAATATATGATTCAATATTAATTTCATCATTAGTATTAGTTTCCATCACTAAAGATAATAAATTTAATAATTCCGTACTGAAATTAAATTTCGATAAATTCAAAGGTACTTCATTATAAGAATTACTCATAATACTCATATCATTAACTAAATTCGATAAATAATTAGCTTCGTTAATAATAACATTTAAATGCTTATTTCTCTTTTCTTCATCATTACCCGATTTATCTCTAATTAACTCACTATAAGCCGCAATCATCGTTAAAGGCGTCTTTAAATCATGTGATATATTCGCAACTAAATCCTTGCGCACATGATCAATCTTACTAAGTTTTTCCATCGCATAATTCAAGGTACTACTCAAATCATCCAATTCACTAATATTAGTATTACTGATAACCTTATCAAAATTTCCCGAAGTTAACTGTTGTGCTTGTTGTTTAATTTTTAATATTGGTTTAGATATAAATTTTGCGATCAATAAAGAAACAAAAACAATTAAAATCAAAACAAAAAAGTAAATAAATAATAACTGTTTAGAAATAATATTAATAGTAGAAGACAATGGATTGATTGGCGCATTGACAAAAATATAATAATTAGCCAAATCTGTTTTAAATTTATGACCATAAATTACTCCTTTTTGATCATATTCTTCATTGTCAACCAACAAAGATATATCATCAATCGTTTGTAACTTTAAATACTCATCATACATATTAAAAACGGCAGTATTATTTAAAACACAACCCACACCAACAGTATCATTATAATAAATTTGTGTTCCCTTACTGTTATATATTGATACGCAAACATTATTATCATAAGCCAATTTACTAATATCATTAAAATCTAAATCTTTATATAAATATGCATCAATTTTCTTCGAGATATTTAATGCAACCTTTTCCTTCTCATTTTGATAAAAAGGTAAAATTGATAAACTTTGACCAAAATAAACAATTAAAAACAAGCCAAGAGAAAACAAAATTAAAACAATAAATATTTTAAAACGAATACTTTTATAATCGCGAAACAAACTTATAACCTACTGAACGAACCGTCACAATCAAATCACGGTACCGACCTAAATTATTCCTTAACATTTTAATATGCGTATCAATAGTTCGATCATCTTTTTCATAGTCATAACCCCAAACTTTTTCGATTAAAAAGTCCCGATTCAATGCGATATCGACATTTTTAACTAACAAAGAAAGTAATTCAAATTCCTTTGGCGTCAAATCAACAAGTTGATTATCAACCTTCAATGTATAACCATTAAAATCAATCGTCAATGTTTCATACTCATATAAATTATTATTTTCTTTCATGTAACGATCGCAAACCACCTTAATCCGTGCCATTAGTTCTTTTAAAGAGAATGGTTTAGTAATATAATCATCGACCCCAATATCAAAACAATTAATCTTATCATCTTCACTTTCCAAAGCCGATAACATTATTATAGGAATTAAAGGATAGCTATACTTAATCTTTTTAGCTAAACTAAATCCATCCATTTTAGGCATCATAATGTCTAAAATAACTAAATCATAATGAACATTCTTAATTTGGTCCATAACTAACATACTATCATTTATTTCGTCGACTACATAATCATAATCACTACTATATTCCTTAACTAATGAAGTAATGTTTTCTTCATCATCTACAATTAATATTCTTCTCATATGTCCACCTTCTAGTATTCCAATACTTTATTAATTAAATACTTATCTTTGCTTGACAATCTAATTTCACAATAGATTAATCGATTGAGCACTAATTTACTTTGATATTGCATCAACTTATCAGGCATAATTGCTACATCTAATTCCCCTGATGCATCTTCTAAAGTTACAAACGCCATCTTCTCATTATTCTTAGTCATAATATACTTGATTCTAATAATTAAGACAAAAACTAAATTAAAATTATGATGACATTGTGATAATCGAACACAATCTAATTTATTATGCTTTAAATATCTTGTCGTAGGATGAGCAGTCAAATAGAAACCGTAACACTCTTTTTCATCACTAGACAAATCACTACTAATATCTTGATAAATGGTAAGATTAGGTTTAGAGACAATATCAAAATTAAAGCTAATTTGATCAACATCTTCCACTTTTACTAAATTACCATAATCAATAACACTACTTAAATTATTCAACATTGTTGTTCTATTAAGTTTAAAATCATCTAAACAACCAGCTTTAATCAAACTTTGGAGAATTTTAATATTTGTTTTATTTTTAACCAAACGAATTATACAGTCAATATAATCAACAAATAAACCATTCTCTCTTTCTTTGATGATACTGTTCACTACTACATTACCAATCCCTTTAATCATTGTTAATGGCATCTGAATAAAATTATCATTAATAGAAAACACATCTAAAGAAAAATTAATATTTGGTAGTTTAAACTTAATATTAAGCTTTAATGCTTCATAATAATATTCCTTTATTTTATTATCATCACCAATCACATTATTAAACAACGAACAATAAAATTCTTTAGGAAAATTAACTTTTAAGTAAGCACATTGGTAAGCAATCATCGCATAGGCAATCGAATGCGACTTATTAAAGCCATAATTCGCAAATCTTTCAATTAAATTATAAACTTCATTTGCTACTAATACACTATAACCTAATTCTATCGAACCGGCAATGAATTCTTTTTTAAGACTAACCATAATTTCCATATTTTTCTTAGAAATTGCTTTACGAAATATATCGGCCTTGCCTAAAGAAAATCCAGCCATAACTTGTGCTATTTGCATAACTTGTTCTTGATATACAATAATACCATAAGTTGGTTCTAAAATTGTTTTCAACTTAGGATGAAGATAATTAATCTTATTATAATTAAGTTTATTATTAATAAAATTCTTAATATTATCCTTAGTACCCGGACGATATATCGCAATACAATGGGCAATATCATTAAAACACTCTGGTTTTAAAGTCATAATCGTATCCGTCATTCCACTAGACTCTAATTGAAATAGACCAGCCGTTAACCCTTTTTGTAATAATTTAAACACCTTTTGATCATCTAAAGGAATCTTTTTAATATCTAACTTCGAATTAGCAAGAGACAAAGTATTATCTAAGATTGTTAAATTCTTTAAACTTAAAATATCAATTTTAATCAAACCAAATCTTTCCAAACTATTCATTGGATATTGCGTCGCAATGACGCCATTAACATCAACTAGAGGAACATAATTATCAATCGGGAATTTACTAATAACGACACCCGCTGCATGAATCGATAAGTTACGTGGCATATTTTCCAACTTTAAAGCAATTTTAAACCATTTTTTCTTATCGTCTTCTTGATCAATAATTTTTTGTAAACGCAAATTATTTTTATAACTATCAATTAAATTATCCGCCATTCTTTCATCAAATAAACGGACAAAACTATCTACTTGATAGCCATTATAACCTAATGCCTTACCTACATCTCTAATCGCTTGTTTCATTTTAAAAGTATTAAAAGTTAATATTTTACTATAACAATTATCTTTATATTTATCTTGTAAATAATCAAATATTTTATCACGATCTACATCGCAAAAATCCGTATCAATATCGGGCATCGATATTCTTTCGGGATTTAAAAAACGTTCAAAAATTAAATCATATTTTAAAGGATCGATATGAGTAATACCTAACACATAAGCAACTAAGGAACCACCAGCACTACCTCTACCAACTCCAGTCGTAATATTATTTTTAAAGGCAAAAGAAATAATATCATAAACAATCAAAAAATAATTCGCAAAACCCATACTATTTATCACATTTAATTCATAAGTTAAACGTTCTTGATATTTAGGATCAATATTCTTACCTAATCTTTTAATCAACCCTTTTTGACACAACAACTGTAACATCCCAAAACTATCATCACAATAATCCGGCAACGAAGCTTTATTAATTTGCATATTAACATTACACATATCACTAATATCATCACTATTTTTAATAAATTGTGGTAAATATAATTGAGTAAATTGATCAACCGGATACAAAAAACGATTATGAGGAGCAATTATCTTCGAATTATTCATATTAACTTGGGCTTGAATCGCCTTTAAAACTTTATAATATTCATTATCTAAAGGATTAACATATATCGCTAATGTCATTGCGACCATTAAAATATTATTAGGTTGACAAATATCATAAATTATTTTATTCTGATTTTTATTAAAACTACTATCATTGTTTAATAAGGCGACATAAATACCGGAATATTCTTTATTTAATTGAACAATAATATTACTCAAATCATTAATCATATTACTAATTAATAAATCCTGCATATAATTATTATCTAATAACAAGCAAATTACTAAATTATCTCGATACTTAATTAAATCTTCTTTAGTAAACGGTCTATTAGTCATAATCAATGAACTAATCTTCATTAAAGCTAAATAACCGGAATCATTTTTGGCATATAAATTGAAATGATATTCCTTATCTTCATCCTTTACTTTAACACCCATACCAATAATAGGTTTGATGTTGTTTTTCAAACACAAATCATAAAAATCTAAAGACCCAAACAAAACATTATCATCACATATTGCAATTGAACGATAATGATTATTTTTCGCAAACATCACTAATTCTTCAACTTTGATTAAGCTATCTAAAATACTATAACAGGTTTTATTATATAGTAACGTTGCCATAGGTCCTCCTTTATAGAAATATATACTTTATTTTATCATTTATTTATGAAATTAAAAAGCAAGAATATTCTTGCTTTTTAGTTTTTATAATCATACGATAAATTATCAAATTCAATTAAACCATACGATTTTTGTTCTTTAGCTGATTGGAAGAATTTAACTTCAACTTCATCACCAATTTTAGTAAATACTAATTCATTATTATTAACAACAGACATTGTATATAATATCGGTTTGTCGTCTAACATCAAATAATAATGCGTATTACCATCTATTATTACTTTTTCAATTGCCGTAACTTTCGCTTTTAAAGTTGTACTACTGCCTTCTGTATCAACCTTTTGACCATTACTTGATAATTTCTTTAAATAATCAGCTTGAGCTAATTCAACTGTTTCACCAACACCGACAACATTGTAGTTAGTTACATTAACAAATGAATATAATTTAACTAATTGTTCACCATCTTTTAAACTAATAAAATAAGTTGGCTGACTCGCAATATTTAATAATACTGGGAAAGTTGCAGTATAACGTAAGTTTTGTACTTGCCCTTGGGCACTACTCATCGCACTTTCTTCATCAGCTCCACCAACATTATAGTATTTAGCATTTTTTGTTTTTAAGTTAATTAAAGCAAAACCGGTAATCGAACGGTCAGCACCAATAGATGTCATTCCGGTAAAGGCATGAGTTTGACCATCAATATTGATATAATTATAACCATCTGTTGTTTGCAACATATCTTTTTGACCAAAAATAGTATTAACAAAACCATTTACATAGTAACCCCAATTATCAATTTGGCTCCATGCAAATTCAACTGGTTGAACACGATCAACCCATTTAGGTAAATTATCTAAATTATACTTCTTCATTTCACCAGTGACAGCATCACATACTATAGCACCAGTTGCATCTGGTCCACCATATAAACCAATTTCCGGTTCATAAGTAGACACTACCCAATATGGATGACCTTCATCATCAATTTCAAATGAATAATCCGTTAATAGTTCGCTACGATAAGCATGACGTACGTGACGGAATAAATTAGTGTTTAAATATGAACTAGGCACATATTTCATTCCTTCATCCAACATCACTAATTGGACATCATTAGGGTCAGTTACATTAACTTTAATATAGCCTGGTACCCCATTCTCTTTATTTTTGAACCATTTGATAAAATCACGATATTCTAAAGGTGAAACTCGATACAATTCACCACCACTAGATACTAAAGTGTAATCTTTATTAATGTAAAATTGCGAACCTAAAGCACTTACTTCACCTAATTTTTTATCACCTAACTTTTCCGCCATATCTTTATCAACAATAGGGATATCTTCCCTTTTGATGTCCGGATATGTCTCTGAAAAATTAGTAAATGTTTCCATATTAATTTGTTTTTGATATTTTTCTGCATTCAAGAATTCGCTACTTAAAAATTGGAAGACAAAAGATGTGCCTACCCCAATGATGATAGTGAAAATCGTTATCTTATTAACTTTATTAAATTTACCAACTAATAAGATATCTAGTACCGTAAAAATACCTAATAAGAAAGCAATCAACATCACTGTCGATGGCGATTTAATACTATAGACTGGGAAAGTTACATAATCAATGATAACCGCAACTATTAAAGTAATTAATACAGCATATATATGACCCTTATTACCCATTCCTTTATAAATATTTTGGAAATTATTTGTGTTAAAATCATTACCATTAAAATTAAATTTCATTATTTCTCCTTATCAATTAATGATATCAAGTCATTAATTAATTGATCAATCTTTTCATGATCTAAATTTTTAACCCCCACAGCGTTAGCGTGTCCGCCACCGCCATATTTATTCGCAATTATATTTACTGGCACTTTTCTACTGCGAATACTTGCATTAAATGTCTCATTTTCTTCATTTTGATAGAACAATATCCAAAATTCAATATTCGCAATTTTGCCAATTTCCCCAACTAAATCCTTCACACTACTCATTGATAGTGAATATCTGGCAATATCCTCATTTGTAATAATACCGTAACAAAGCTGATTATCAATATTAATAACATTACTTAAAAACCAATTCTTAAAAACAAACTTTTGATAACTCATTTTACTAATACGTTCATTTACATCAACAATATTCGCTCCCTTACTAACTAAGTAAGCTCCTACTTCTAATGTATCGCAGGTCGTATTCGTTGTTGTATAAGACAATGAATCCGTCATTAAACCACAATATAATAAGTTTGCGACTATTTCACTAATCTTATATGGCAACTTTTGAAAAATTCTAGTTAATACTTGCGTTGTTGAAGCACATTTCGGATCAACGATTTCATCATCGACATAGTTTTGCACTTTGATATGATGATCGATTAGAAGACGATGTTTAGCTAATTGATAGCGGTCATCATCTACGCGATGATCAACCGCATTGTCTAAAATGATGGCAAGAGAATTTTTAATTATTTCATCATCAATTTCATCACAATGCAAATCATAACCATAATCATCATCAATATTACCTAAAGTATAAATTTGTTTGTTTTTAAAATTATCTTTCAACCAATAAGCTAAACCAAATTGGCTGCCTAAGGCATCCATATCGGGTTTTTGGTGGCGAAAGATAGTAATAATATCGTATTGTTCAATTAATGTTTGAAAGAGTCGTTCCATTACATTAAATTATATGTATCACGGGCAATACATAATTCTTCATTAGTTGGTACAACCCATACTTCAATTGCTGATTCATCTGTCGATAATTTAATTTCTTTACCACGAGATGCCGCATTTAGTTTTTCATCCAACACGATATTTAAAGCATCTTTAACTTCATTAATAACTTCTAAACGAACAGCAGTATCATTTTCCCCTAGACCAGCAGTAAAGACAATGGCGTCTACTCTTCTTAATTGCATTACATATGCACCAATAAAGTTCGCAATGCGGTTAGCATACATTTTACGAGTTAAAATAGCTCTTTCATTTCCTGCTTGAACTGCATCATCAATATCACGAGCATCACTAGAGATACCACTTATTCCTAACATCCCACTTCTTTTATTCATCATTGTTACAACTTCACTACCAGTGACATGAAGTTGTTCACTTAAATAACCAATAACTGCAGGATCTAAGTCACCACTTCTTGTTCCCATCATAATTCCACCAAGCGGTGTAAATCCCATTGATGTGTTGACACATTTGCCACCTTTTACCGCACTTAAACTTGCACCATTACCTAAGTGACATGTAATAATGTTGACATCTTCAATATTTTTATTCATTAATTCAGCACAACGATAAGCTACATACTTATGACTAGTACCGTGAGCTCCGTATTTACGAACTTTATGTTCTGTATAATAATCATAAGGGATTGGATATAAGAAGATTTCTGGTTCCATTGTTTGATGAAATGCTGTATCAAAAACAAATACATGAGTCGCATTTGGCAATACTTTTTTAAATGCTCTTAAACCAATTAAATGCGCAAAATTATGTAAAGGTGCTAACGAACATAAACTATCAACTTTTTCGACAACGTCTTCAGTTGCGATTACTGATTTGTCAAAATAACTACCACCTTGTACTACCCGATGTCCTGTTCCTTTGATTTCATCTAATGATTCCACTATTTTATAATCAATTAAAGCTTCTAATAATAATTTAACACCCACGTTATGGTCTTTGATTTCTAAAGTTTTAGTAATCTTTTCTCCATTAACTTTAATAGTAAAGATCCCTTCACTTAAACCAATTCTTTCGACAATACCTGATGTTAATACTGTTTCTTGCGGCATTTCAAACAATTGGAACTTCAATGATGAACTACCGGCATTTACTGATATAATTTTTGCCATTTTTATTCTCCTTCAATTTCATATAATATTTTAACATATTTTTCATTTTCCTGAAATATGTTTAAATCTTCATAAACTTTAACTCTTTGATTAAACTTCTCTAATAATTTTAATTTATTTTCATAATTATCTAATAAATTATTTGTTCTTTTAATCACATCTAATACTGCCGAACGACTAATATTTAATTCTTCACTAATCTCTTGAAGAGAAAAATCTTCATTATAATACAACTGCAAGATGTTTAACTGATGATCAGTTAGTAATTTACCATAAAAATCTAACAAATCACTATAATGAGTCAACTTATTCATCCTGTAAACCATCACAAATCGCTAGTAAAAATTCATCTAAATCAAATTCTTTTAGATCAGTAGCTTTTTCACCTAAACCCACATATTTGACATCAATGCCAATTAAGTCCTTTATCGCAATGACAATTCCGCCTTTAGCACTACCATCCATTTTAGATAATACAATACCATCTACTTCACTATTTTGATAAAATGTTTCCGCTTGACTGATGCCATTTTGACCCGTTGTTGCATCAATAACTAAAAGCGTGTTAATTACACAACCCTGCGCTTTATTGCTCACTACACGTCTAATTTTAGCTAATTCATTCATTAAATTAACTTTGTTTTGTAAACGACCTGCTGTATCTAATATCACTATATCAAAATTGTCTTCTAAAGCATAATTAATCGTTTCTACAGCTACACTAGCACTATCTTCTTTTTCTTTACCACAAACTACCGGAATCGCATGTTTGTCGCCCCAAGTTTTCAACTGACTTACTGCAGCTGCTCGGAAAGTATCACAAGCTCCTAATACCACCTTTTTACCTTCTAAGCCATATTTATAAGCTAATTTACCAGTAGTAGTTGTTTTACCACTACCATTTACTCCAACCATTAAGAATACAGTTAATCCTTGATTATTAAACTTTACTCTTTCAATTGGTTTTAACTTATATAGATTCGACATTTCCAAAACTAAACCATCGACAACTTCATTAAAAGTAGAAAGACGATCCTTGTTAATTCGCCATTGCAAATTGTCCATAATCTTTGTCGCTGTTTGATAACCGATATCACTTTCTAATAATATCTCCATCAATTCTTCCATAAAATCATCATCAACATTTTTAAACATTTTCGATAAAGATTTTAATTTCGCACCAAAAGACTTATTAGTCTTACTAAATCCTGATAAATATTCACTATCAACTTTTTTTTCTTTAAATAAATCAAAAAATCCCATACTATTCTCCTGTCGTGAAATCTAATGCATCTTTTAACTTAACATTTAATACCATCGACACACCAGTATTATTCATTGTGATTCCATATAAACTATCACATCTTTCCATTGTTCCTGAACGATGGGTAACCACAATAAATTGTGATTTATCACTTAACTTTTGTAGATAATCCGCAAAACGTTCAACATTTGCCGTATCTAAAGCTGCCTCTACTTCATCTAAGATACATAAAGGAACCGGTTTAACTTGTAAAATGGCAAATAAAACACATAAAGCAATTAAACTCTTTTCACCACCACTAAACAAACGAATATTACTCACCGATTTACCCTTAGGTTGGATATTTATTTCAATACCAGCGGTTAAGATATCTTCACTATCCAAAGACAAACTAGCTTTACCACCACCAAATAATTCATTAAATACCAATGGTAATTGTTCATTAATCTTATCAAAAGTCGTAATAAACTGTTCGCTCATTACTTTATCCATATCATTGATAATTTTTAATAATTGATCCTTGCTATCTTCTAATTCACTCTTGTTTTTAGTTAAGAATTCATAACGTTCTTTTACAACCGCAAATTCTTCCGGTGCATCAATATTAACACTACCAAGTTTATTAATCTCATAACGTAAAGTGTTTACCTGTTCTTTGGCTAAATCATCCACCTCTTTCGCTAAAGGAATCGCTTTTTCAAAAGTCATTTCATAATTAGCAGATAACGTTTGTAATAAATTGTCCAATTTTGATTCTTGTTTAGCTTGATCAATTTTTAATTGTGACAATTGATTGTTATAGGTAATATACTCTTGGCGCAATTGACGAATTTGTTGTTGCTTACCATCAACTTCACCACTTAACTTCATCTTTTGTTCCCTTCTACTACGAATAGTAGAAGTTAATTCATCTTTTTGTTGATATAGATGGTTGATTTCTTCTAATAATTCACTATCAAATTCTTGCGCATTAATTATATTCAAATCAACTTTTTCCATCTCTAATTCATTTTTTATTTGATTAACTTTAGCTTCTTTCGCATTAACCACCATTTGTAAGGAAGACAAATCGATTTTTAATTGAACTAGTTCATTATCATTATCAATAACTTTAGCTTGTTTCTTATTCAATAAATCATTAAGATTTAATAAAGTATTATTCAAATCTTCAATCTTCTCATTAACTAAAGTTAATTGTTTATCACTTTGTAATAAACTATTGGAATTCTTATTACGACCACCGCTCATCGACCCGCCAATATGGACAATTTCACCATCTAAAGTGACAATTTTAATGCTATGTTTTAATCGACGACTCAATTCGTTAGCGTTTTTCAAAGTATCACAAATAATTGTATTACCTAATAAATAATTAATTAATAAACTAAACTTATCTTCACTCCAGACAAAATCACTTGCAACACCAATAAAGCCTTGGGTATTTTGCGCAATAAATAAATTTTCTTTGAAAATTAATCTTTCCTTTAACACACTCATTGGCAAGAAAGTAGCTTTGCCACAACTATTACTCTTCAAATAATTAATCGCATGGCGGGCCGCTTCTTCATTTTTAGTGACAATATTATATAAACTATTACCTAAAGCCGCCTCAATAGCTTGTTCAAAAGTATCTAAGGGTTTTACAATATTAATTACTACACCCATAATATCAATTAAAGACTTATTATCCATTACCGCCGCAACACCTTGTTGATGCGCTAATGGCTTACTAATAATATTTTCTAATACCGCTTTATCTTTTTCATATGAAGATAATAACTCTCTTTTTTGCTTAACAACCGATAATTGATTTTCATAATCATTAGTTAAATCTTGTTTTAAATCAAATAACATTTTTTCTTTAGTCGATAAATCATCAAATCGTTTTTGCCGATCTTGTAAATCCAATAAATTTTCCTGATATTCTTTAATTTTAAGATCTAAATTATTACCTTTATTAGCTTTTTCTAAAGCATACTTTTGTTTTTGTTCAAACTCGAATTTTTGAGTTTCCTTATTTTGAATTTGTTGCATCACTTTAAACAACTTTTCTTGTAAAGTGTTAATTTCTTTATCTAAGTTATTAATAATACTTTTTTGATTAAAACAAAAATTATCAAAAACGTTACTAGTAGTTTCATTAGTAACAATAATTGAATCTAATTCCATAATACTATTATTAAGATTCGCAAGTTTATTATTAATTATATGAATATCACTAACAATAACACTTACTTCAATTTCTTCTAATTGTTTCTTTAAATCTAAATATTTGATCGCTTTTTCTGCTTGCCTTTTTAATGGTTGATACTGATTATCTAATTCATTAATAATATCTTGTAAACGATCTAAGTTTTCACTCGTTCTTTCTAACTTACTTAATGTTTCGATTTTTCTTTTCTTATATTTACTAACACCAGCTGCATCTTCAAAAATAGCACGACGTTCAATCGGTTTTGCCATCGCAAAATCAACAATATTACCTTGGCTAATGATAGATAAAGAATCTTTACCCAAACCTGTATCTAATATTAGATCAATAATATCCTTTAAACGACATAAAGTATGATTAATATAATACTCATTTTCCGAACTAATACGCGAAATCTTCCTTGTTAAAGCCACTTCATCATAATCAATATTGAAAGTATGATTAGAGTTATCAAAAACTAAAGTAACGCAAGCAAAATTAACCTTATTGCGATTCTCACTACCATTAAAAATAATATCAGAGCTAACTTTACCCCTTAATTCCTTAATAGATTGTTCCCCTAATACCCATCTAATCGCATCACTAATATTACTTTTACCACAACCATTAGGTCCAACTATTCCAATAATATTATCATTAAATTCAATATTTACTTTATCAGCGAACGACTTAAATCCTTGCATTTCAATTCTTTTTAGAAACATATATACACCCCATCACTTTATAATTATATAATAAATATTGATATATTCCAACAACCAATAAACACACAATAAAAAAAGAAAATATTAATTTTCTTTTTTTAATAAATATTTATTGATATAATCCGCAAAACCATCTTCATCATTGGATTTATCACTTATGACATCTGCAACAGCTAAAGTATCACTACTACCATTACATAAGCAAATACCTCTACCACTAATCTTCAACATTTCATTATCATTAGTTGTATCCCCAAAAGCCCAAACATCTTTTAAATCAAGATGATTAATTAGACAAAACTTTTCTAAAGCGACCGCTTTAGATATATCTTTATGAGAAAATTCAAATAATGTTTCTTGTGTTTTAAAACCCTTGTAATTATCTAAAGGATGATAATTAAAATATTTTTCAACTTGCACCATGGTCTCTTTCGAAACTCGAAACATAATCTTCGCATTATCATTTTCATAAAATTGATCATCACTAGTCGCAACAACTACTTCTTTACGACTCTTAGTTCCGGATAAATGCATGATTTCATCATCTACTTTCGCAAGTATATGATGGTCGCGATAAATAAATGGATTACTATCAAATTGTTTCATCAACTCAAACACTTCTTTAATCCATTCTTTTTTCATCAAACAATACTCATTAGTTGTGTGATTGATATTATCAAACAGTACACTACCATTTAAACCAATTAAAACATCAAATTGTCGATCAAAACCCCAATCCAAATAATAATTAGTAATTTCATCAAGTGGTCTACCACTCGCAATACCAAATAAGATGCCTTTATCCCGAATTTCATTAATAACCTTAAATGTTTCATTAGTTAAAATACGGTCATTATTTATTAAAG
>JBATBW010000114.1:0-2158 GCA_049662565.1 Erysipelotrichaceae bacterium
TAATACATCTTCTTTTTCATCAACGGGATTACTAAATAAAATTTTCTTCAATAAATTACTAAATAAAATTAAAAAAACAAAGCCGATAATCGCGATTAAAGAAATTATAGATATTACTTCATTAAGATTTTCTATCATATTATCACCTTTCTAATTATATACAAAGCCCTTATTTAATGCAATAAATATACTCATAAACCAATTCATATAAGCAATAAAGACCATAAATAACACTAACAAAAATATAACCTTTAATTAAATAACCCATAACACTAACCATAAAGATCACTAAATTTATATTCATGCTACGACTAATATATATCAATACTCCCATTACAATTATGACCATTGCAGTTTTTATAATTATAAATTTACTCAAATAAAACTCACATTTGCGACTAAAATCATTATCATAATCAACTAATAAAATAATCTCCCATATGACAACAACAAACAATAATAAAGGAAAATCCTTAATAATTATCAATAAAACATTCCACATATTGATATTGATATTGATCAAATCACTAATAAATAGCGCCAAAGGATGAGAATATTTATTAATCATCACAACTAAATCTAAACCACTATCCACATCAACAAAATTTACTAAAGAGGAACCCAACCCCCATAAGGTAACCGAAAGATACATCAAATAAAGGATTGAACAAATAGTGATAATTAACCACAAATTATTTTCTTTTTTCATTGAAAATAAAATCTTCTCCTTTAATAGTTTCATGTTTACATAATTGTAAATAATCAAATTTTTCTAAGACATGATAAGCCATAATCGCCACCGTATTAGATAAATTTAAACTACGCGCATTTTCGACCATCGGCAAACGCACACAATCATCCAAATGTTCATGTAATATATCATAAGGTATGCCCGTCGACTCTTTACCAAATACTAAATAAATATCTTCTTCAATATCTTTAAAATTATAATTATTCGGAGCCTTTTTTCCATATCTAGTAATAAAAACAAATTTTCCTTTATTTTTTTGTAAAAAATCATCATAATTAGGATAGATAGTATAATCTAATTCCTTAACATAATCCATCCCCGCTCTTTTCAAGTTCTTATCATTTAACTGAAAACTAATCGGTTCAATAATATGCAATCGACAATTAGTCGCCATACAAGTTCGCATGATATTTCCCGTATTTTGGGGGATTTCAGGTTCATATAAAACGATATTAATTTGCACGTTTCTTCCTTCTTTCCACTGTATGCAAAGCAAACCAAACCATACCTAACAACATAATAACCGCATAAACAATTCTTAAACATAAATCAAAGAAAAATTTCTCTGGTACTAAGTTAATAAGTAAATCCGTTGCCGGATTTAAAATCCATAAATCATTATTAAATAACAAGGTATGGAACAAAGTCCAAAAACCATTAAAATCAATCAACATATAACCAATAATTATCGCCAATATACCACCCATTATTTTTAAAGAAAAGAAATAATTTTTGGTATTAAGTTCTTTCAAATTTTTGCTAAATATTAAATAAGCTAATATCGTAAAAAATCCGACACCAACAACTAAATTCACAAGCTTAACATTCAAATACAACGCTTTAACATCAACCATGTGATCTAACTCTCTTTGATTAAAAAACATTTGTTTTTGACCATTAACACTCACTTCCAGATTTAATTCATCGCTATCCGTCGTAAAATATAAAATCATTTTATCCGCAATTTTTACTAAATCTTCATTACTTATTTTCATCGTTTCACCAACTTTTAAAGAAACAAATTCCTTCAGCATAAAGTTACGATTCAAACTCATTAAATCAACGCTAACTAAGAAAATATTAATAGTAATTAAACAAAAACCAATAATAGCTATAATTTTATTCTTATTCATCATCTTCCCCTTTTAAATATTTAATAAACTTTTCTAATGCCATATGACGATGTGAAATCGCATTTTTTTCATCCATTGATAATGTCGCTAATGATCGATTATCCATAGTTCTAAAAATAGGGTCATAACCAAAACCGTTAGTTCCTTCCTGAGAATAACCCATCGTTCCAAAAAATTCACCAACAAATGTCTTTTCGCAACAATCATTTACATAAGCAATTGCACAAACATATTTCGCATTACGATTGGGATTATCTTTAATCATATCTAATAC
>JBATBW010000115.1:0-4191 GCA_049662565.1 Erysipelotrichaceae bacterium
GGGTAGTGCAGCGGATATTATCAAAATTGCGATGATTAAAGTTGATGAAATTATAAGTAAAAATAATTATAAATCAAAACTCATTTTAAGTGTTCATGATGAAATGGTTTTAGATGTTTGTAAAGAAGAGTTAGAAGAAGTAATCGCTATAGTGACAAAAAGTATGCATGAAAGTGCTAATTTACAAGTCGAGTTAGAAGTCTCTACGGACTATGGCGATAATTGGTTTAATACTTAGGGAGAAATAATATGCCAGAATTACCGGAAGTTGTGACAGTTAGTCGGGCTTTAAAAGATAAAATTGATCATTTGTTTATTAAAGATATTGAGATATATTATGATAAGATAATTGATAATGTGACGCCTAGTGAATTTAAAGAGAAGTTGATTGGTCAACAATTTTTAAGGTTTTCTACTTTGGGTAAATATTTGATATTTGAATTGAGTGATTATACTTTAATTGTTCATTTACGAATGGAAGGCAAGTTTTATTATTATAACGAGGAAAAAAAAGATAAGCATATTCATTTGAAGTTTGTTTTAAGCAATAATGACTACCTTTATTACCATGATACAAGAAAGTTTGGTAAAATGTATGTCTACGATAAAAGTGCGCAATACACTTGTTTAAATGGCTTAGGCTTAGAATTATTTAATCCTTTAATGAATGTGAAGTATTTAAAATCCCATATTAAAGACAAAATGGTCTTAAAACAATTCTTGTTAGATCAACATATTATCTTAGGTATTGGTAATATATATGCCGATGAAATATGTTTTGCGTTACAGTTGCATCCGGAAACACTAATGAATACATTAAGCGATAGTCAACTACAGGCATTAATAGATGAAGGTATTATTATTTTAAATGAAGCAATTAGATGTGGCGGAACTACGATTAGATCATATACTTCTAGCTATGAAATAAGTGGTCGTTTTCAATTATCTTTAAAAGCCCATGCTCGAGAAAAAGAAAACTGTTATATATGTGGCACACCAATTAAGAAAATCAGAGTAGTTGGTAGAGGGACATATTTTTGTTGTAGCTGCCAAAAAATCAATAATTTGAAGGTGGCGATTACGGGTACTATGGGTAGTGGCAAATCGCAAGTTACTAAATTAATTAAAGATATGGGTTATAACACTATTAGTTGTGATGAATTAGTCGATGATTTATATAATCAAAAAACAGTTTTAAAGGATTTAGAAAAAATATTAGATATTCGTTTTGGTAATGATAAAATAACTAATAAAAAAATGGTGGAAAATGTTATTTTTAAAAATAACAATCTGAATAAAGAAGTAAAAGACTATTTGTATCCTTTATTGTTAGAAAAGATTAATAGTATTAATAGTTTTCCTTTGTTTGTGGAAGTTCCATTATTATTTGAAAGTAAATGGGAAAATAATTTTAATTTAAATATCTTAGTATATGCAAATGATGATATGATAAAAGAAAGATTATTGAATAAGGGATACACTTTAGAAAATATTAATCAAAGGATAAAGAATCAAATGCCATTAGATAAGAAACTTAAACGATGTGATATAAGTATTAATAACGAGGGTTCTTTAGATTTATTAAAAAATAAAGTGCAGGAATTAATTAATAAAATAGTGTAGGTGAAGGTATGTATTTAGGGAATATGAATTATCAAGTAGTAAAGAAACAAGAATTAGGTAATAAGGATATGGAGGCACTTGTTAATCTATATCTTCCTTTAATTGGGACTAAAGCTCTAAATATCTATTTGACTTTATATTATAGTTTTGAGAGTGCTACGTTTAATGATTTGTCACTTTTAATCAATGAAGATACTAAATGTATTAAAGCTAGTACGAATATTTTAGAACAGTATTTTTTATTAGATACTTATCAAAAGGGAAATGATTTTGTTTTTCTCATTAAACAACCATTATTACAAGATGAATTTATGGCACACGAAATATTAGGTCGTTTGTTATTTAAGAAAATGGGTAAGGTTTATTTTGAAAAAGTAACAAAGTACTATGACCAAATCGAATTAGATACTTTTGAAAAGGTTAGTTGTAAAGTCAATTGCGATATTTTAAAATTTTGGAATAGTGAAAATGAACAAGATTTTAATATGTATTTTGTCGAGAAGAATAATTCACAAGCTTCATTTAATCGTTCCCAACTTTTTGATGGTTTAAGTAACATGATGTTTCCTTTTAAATTAAGAACAAATAAAGTAATTAATTTGATAATGGAAATGGCGGGTCTTTATAATATCGATTTAGTGGATGTCAAAAAGATGGCTTTACAGTCTATAGATGTCGAAAGATGTGTTTTTGATGATGCGAAATTTAAATATCGAGCGCGCAAATATAACAAGCCGGCATTAGATATTGAGAACAAATACTTATTACCTTGTGATCAATTCTTGTTAAGATTTGCGAATTTAAGCAAGATCGATAATTATAGTAGTCAAATTTTAGAAGAAATGAAATCTACTTATGATTTAACTAATGAAGTTATCAATGTTATTGTCGAATATGTTTTAAAAAGTAATAATATGGATTTAAATAAAGCGTTTATTTATAAGATTGCGAGTCAGTTTAATCGGTTACAAATTACTACTTATGATAAGGCTTTAGATAGTATAAATAATCGTAATAATTATAGTAAAAAGAGTCCGGTTTCCGAACCTTTACCACAATGGGCAAAGAAGTATGAAAATGGTGACGCTTATAATAAAATAAAAGATGATAATGATGATTTAGATTTATTGGAACTAATGAAAGGACTTAAATAATGGACTATGAAAAACTTGTTTTAGATAATCAAGATAAGATTAAAGAAAATAATAGTAAGATTTTTAATGTTTTGGTAAAAGATCCATTTATTATTAATTTTCTTGAAGAAAATAATATGGATGAACAATTTTTGAAAGATCATTTATACAGTTTTTTGGATTATTACGAAGCTAATAAAGTATGTAATAAGTGTTCTAGTTTGCAACAATGTCCTTTTGATTTAAAGGGGTATAAAATTAAATATAGTTATGATAAAATACTTACAAAAAAATTTGTTCGGTGTGATTATTTAAAAGCTAATGAGTATATGTTTGCATTAGAAAAAAATTATCGTCATTATGATTTTCCTAAAAATGATTTGTTATTAAAGCTATCGCTTATTAAACCTAAGAAAATGAGTGAAGAATACAACCGAAGTTTAAAAGAAATAATCAAACATATTAAAAGCAATTCGGATAAGGGATTATACATGTTTGGTGAAGTTGGAGTAGGTAAATCTTATTTACTAAAGTGTATTTCCAATGAGTTTGCATTACATAACAAAACTGTTGCTTACTACTCAATGGCAGTGTTAGAAAACAATTTTAAAGGCAAATTATTCGATAATGAGTATATAAATGATAAAATATCCGAAATGTGTCGGGTAGATGGCTTATTTTTTGATGATTTTGGTGCAGTTAATATGAGCGATTGGGTAAAATATGATATAATATTACAGGTGGTTGACCATCGTTTGGAAAATCACAAGCCAATGTATTTCTCAAGTAACTTCAATTATGATGAATTATTAAAGTTATTAACTAACAAATCTAATGGCGATAGTGAAGGTGTTAAAGCAATTAGATTGTTAGAGAGAATTAAAACATTGACAATTCCGTTACAGATCAAAGGTAATAATTTACGGAGGTTAAATAATGATTAAGAAGATTGCAGTTTTAACAAGTGGGGGAGATGCTCCTGGTATGAATGCCGCTATAAGAGCAGTGGTAAGAACCGCCTTATATGAAGACATGGAAGTATTTGGTATATTAAATGGCTATAAAGGGATGTACGATGATGATTTTATCGTTTTAGATCATCATAGCGTAAGTGATATTATGGTCAGAGGGGGGACTATTTTAGGTAGTGCTCGATTACCGGAATTTAAAGAAGAAAAAGTCTTTAATGTTGCGGTGGAAAATTTGAAAAAAAGAGGCATTGAGGCAGTTATCGTTATTGGTGGAGATGGCACTTATCGTGGTGCATTAGCATTATCAAATGCCGGAATTAAGACAATTGGATTGCCAGGAACTATAGATAATGATATTAGTAGTACGGATTATACAATTGGTTTTGATACAGCTCTAAATACGGTTATTGAAAATGTTGATAAATTGCGAGATACTTCAAGTAGTCATCATCGTTGTTCAGTAG
>JBATBW010000116.1:0-6335 GCA_049662565.1 Erysipelotrichaceae bacterium
GTTACCAGAAAGTATCGATGATATTTCTGGTAACAATGATAAAAAAAGTGCATTAGAAAAATACGGTAAAGATTTAGTATCCCTATGTAAAAATCACAAAATAGATCCAATAATTGGTCGCAGTGAAGAAATAAGAAGAGTAATAGAAATATTATCACGCAAAACTAAGAATAATCCAATTTTAATAGGTGATCCTGGTGTTGGTAAAACAGCAATAGTCGAAGGATTAGCTTATCGTATCTACCAACAAGACATTAGTAATAATCTTAAGGATATGCGTTTAATTGAATTGGATATGGGCGCCTTAATTGCCGGTGCTAAGTATCGTGGTGAATTTGAAGAAAGGCTAAAAGATGTATTAAAAGAAGTTGAAGAAGCCAATGGCAAAATAATTATGTTCATCGATGAAATACATAATTTAGTTGGGGCAGGTAAAACTGATGGAGCAATGGATGCGGCTAATTTATTAAAACCGGCTCTTGCTAGAGGTGACTTACGTTGTATTGGTGCCACCACTTTAAATGAATATCGGATGTATATTGAAAAAGATGCAGCCTTAGAAAGACGTTTTCAAAAGGTTAGTGTTAGTGAACCGACAGTAGAAGATACGATATCAATATTAAGGGGGTTAAAAGATCGTTATGAAAGTTACCATGGAGTTAAGATTTTAGATGAAGCAATTATTGCTTGTGCTAAATTAAGTGATCGTTATATTACTGATCGTTTTCTTCCAGATAAGGCGATTGATTTAATTGATGAAGCTTGTGCTTCGATTAGAATTCAAATGGATTCTTTGCCGAGCAATATGGATATTTTGAAAAGAGAAATACTTCAAAATGAAATAGAGATTCGAGCTTTAAAAAATGAAGAAGATCAAAAGAGTAAAGAACGTTTATCACAACTACAAAATGAGTTGGTTAAACAAAAAGAAGAATTTAGTCAGTTAAATAGTCAATGGACGATAGAAAAAGCTAAAATTAAAAAGATTCAAGATTTGAAACAACAATTAAGTGAAGCTAAATTACAATTAAATGAGGCGACAAATCAAGCTTTATATGAAAAAGCGGCAAAATTACAATATGAAACAATACCGAATTTAGAAAAAGAATTGAATACTTTGAATAATCACGAAAATAGTATGTTAAGTGAAACAGTAGATAAATATTTAATTAGTAAAGTCGTTAGCAAGTGGACTAATATTGATATTAATCGCTTATTAAGCAGTACAAAGGACAAACTGCTCAAATTACAAGATAATCTAAGTAAGGAAGTTATTGGCCAAGACGACTCCTTAAAATTGGTCACTGACGCCATTATTCGTAGTAAAGCGGATATTAACGATTATAATCGGCCAGTGGGATCATTTATGTTTTTAGGGCCAACTGGGGTTGGTAAAACTCAAGTTGCGAAAGCTTTAGCTCAAGAGTTATTTGATGATAGTCGTAAGATAATTCGTATTGATATGAGTGAATATATGGAGAAGTTTAATGTTTCTAAATTGATTGGTTCTCCTAGTGGTTATGTTGGTTATGAAGATGGTGGTCAATTGACTAATCAAGTAAAAAACAATCCTTATTCGATTGTCCTATTTGATGAAATTGAAAAAGCTCATCCGGATGTCTTTAATATTTTGTTGCAAATCTTAGATGAAGGGTGTTTAACTGATAATAAAGGTCGTCATATCGATTTTAAAAATACAATTATTATTATGACTTCTAATTTAGGTAGTCAATATGCTTTTGAAGATGACAATGATGAAATGAAAGAAAAATATCAAGAAGCGGTTAAAAAATTCTTTAAACCAGAATTAATCAATCGTATTGATGAAATTGTTATTTTTAATAAATTATCACCTTCGGTAATTAAACAAATTGCCCATAAATTCATTTATGAATTAGGGATACGTTTAGCTAATAAAAACTTTGAATTAAAAGTTAATGATAATATTTATCCAGTTATTATCCAAAACGGTTATGATTGTGAATATGGTGCTCGTCCATTAAAGCGTTACATCCAAAAAGAAATTGAAACTAAGATTGCTTATGAAATGATTAGAAGTGATGTTAAGGAAGGAGTTATTAATCTTTCTTATGAAAATAGTCAATTTATTGTGAAAATAGTAAATGTTTAGGAAATTTATCTTTTTACTAATAAAAGTTAGTGAGAGGAGGTATCTATATGTTATTAGAATACGCACAGACAAAAAGTATTTATGGAAAAGGAGCGATTGCCTATATAGCGATTGCAGGCGGGATAATTGCGGTAGTAAGATTATTGTTTTCTCGACGTGGCCGGATCAAAGTTCCGGGGTTACATATAAGTTGGGACTAATATGAAAGTAAAAGAGTTGCCTACTTACGAGAAACCGCGGGAGAAAGCGCTCAAATATGGGATTAATGTCCTTAGCAACAATGAATTACTAGCTTTATTGATTCGTTGTGGAACTAAGGACTTAAGTTCCATTGACCTTGCGACCTCCTTATTAGCTAAATATGGTTCTTTACGTCAATTGCTTTCATTAAGTATTGAACAATTAATTCAAGAAAAAGGTATTAAAGAAGCTAAAGGATTAGAAATAAAAGCGGTATTAGAATTAGCTCTAAGAGCAAGTTATGAAGAAGTTTTAATGACTGATATCATCACATCGCCAAAAACACTAATTAATTATCTTCAGTTACATTATGGTAGTTGTTTAGAAGAAAGATTTATCGTTGTTTATTTAAACACCAAAAATTATGTGATTAAGTCGGAAGTTATTTCGATTGGTGATATAAATAGCACGCTAGCTCATCCAAGAGAAATTTTTAAAAAAGCGATGATGTTAAATAGTTGTAAGATAATTTGTGCTCACAATCACGTGACAGGGGATATAACACCTTCAAATGCCGATATTCAATTAACTAAAGATATTTTGAAAGCGGGCTTTTTTATTCATATACCTTTAGTTGATCATTTGATTATCAGTTGTAATAATTATTTCTCGTTTGCACAAAATAATATGTTAAAACTTTAAAGTATGCCTAAAATATGGTATACTTTTCTTGGAGGATTTATTATGAAAAAACTTGTGAAAATCTTAATTGTTGTTTTTTTAGTTAGTGTTTCCTTAACTGGTTGTCAAACTAAAAAAGTTAAAATATGTGTTACAAATTATGCTATTGAATATCTAGTCAAGGAAATTGGTGGTAATTTTGTTGATGTTTGTAATATTTCCGATAATTCTGAGATATTAAAATCCCAAATTAAAGCGGATTATAAGAAGATTTTAGAAGGGACGGATTTATTATTGACAGTTGGTAAGAGTGAACCGTATTTGTCAGTTTATCAAGACGAAATAAATGCATTAGATATCAATGTTGTTGATGTTGTTACTCAAGTACCTTTTTATAATTTTAAAAGATATAAAGAAGTGGTTAATTTAGGTAATATATCAACAATTGAGGATAATTTTTATGATTATACTAATTTTCCAAAGATTGATATGTTTGCAGTTAATCCTTATGTTTGGTTAGATCCAATCGCAATGACTTCTATTGGTTCCTTTATTTATAATTTTTTAAGTAGTAAATATCCTTTAGAAGAAAGTTTCTTTAATGAAAGATTTCATAAAGTGGAAAAGGATCTTGCAATCTTAGATTCAGAATTACAATTAGTTCGTACTTATACTAACAAAGTAAGTTTTGTTAGTATAACTCCTACTTTTAGTGTTTGGGAAAAACCTTATGGTGTAACTACTTATCCAATTATTTTATCAAAATATGGGGCTGTTCCTAATGCTAGTCAAATTGATTTGATGGTGAAGACGATTAAGGATGCGGGTGTTAAATATATAATTAAAGAAAACGGTTTTGATGATGAATATAATCGTTTGTATCAAAAAATTAAAGAAATGGCTAATTTAAAAGAAATTAATTTATATAACTTAGGATATATTACTAAAGGTAATATGGAAAATGGGGACAACTATCTAACGATGATGTACAGCAATTTAGATGCTTTAGTTTCCATGACGAAATAGGAGTGTTTATGAAAAGAAATTTAGTGGTTGATGGTAATTCTTTACTATTTAAAGCGTTTTTTGCTTCGCTTAGTCGTAATATGATGAAGACATCATCAAATATTCCCACTAATGCTATATATACTTTTTGTGTAATGATATTTAAAGTAATTAATGACTTACAACCAGATAATGTTTTTATCGCTTTCGATAGTGGTAAAAAGTCTTTTCGTATTGAACAATATGATCAATATAAAGGTAACCGTCATGAAGTTGACCCGGATTTAATTGCCCAATTTCCGTTAGTATTTGAAATGCTGGATAGTGCTAATATTGCCTATTTATCTATCGATCACATGGAAGGTGATGACATCATTGGTAGTTTTGTTAAAAAATTTAGTGATGATGAAAATATTATTTTAAGTAGTGATAGGGATTTATTGCAATTAGTTAGCGACAATACTAAGGTATATTTATCAAAAAAAGGGATAAGTGAAATGGTGATTGTCGATCAAAAAGAACTATTTAATATGTATGAATTAACACCTTGTCAATTTATTGAATTAAAAGCTTTGATGGGTGATAGTAGTGATAATATTCCTGGTGTTAAAGGTATCGGAGAAAAGACGGCATTAAAATTATTGACGACATATCATTCTTTAGATAGTATTTATGAAAATGTGGAAGAACAAAGTGCATCAGTTAAGAATAAATTAATTAATGGTAAAGAGGATGCCTATTTATCAAAGTTATTGGCTACTATTAAAACGGATATTGATTTTGATTATGATTTTAATAAAACAACTTTAAATATTGATTACGAATATTTGAATAAGTTTTATTTGAAATACGAAATGAAATCATTGATCAATAATCAAAGCAAAAGTGATGAACATATTAAGGTTGATTATATTTTTAATGACTTTAATGAAAAATATTTTGAAAAACCAACATTTATTTATTTAGATGTCATTGAAAAAAAATTAGGTAATATTATTTTAGTAAACGATGATTATCAAGTTGTTTGTGAATATGCTTATTTAGAAAGTGAATTTAGTTTCTTTCAATACTTAGTTAGTGATAAGATTAAATACACTTATGATTTAAAAAATATGATGCATTTAATAACGGATAGTATTGACCATATTGATGATTTAATGGTTGTTAGTTTCCTTTGCGATACTAATAATATCGATATTCAACAATTAATTAATAAACATCAAATATCTTTATCTTTAGATTATAAAGATGTTATTACTAATAAAAAAGATCTTAGTGATGAAAGTAGATTTCATTGTTTAGTTAATCTAGCGTTAGAATTAAATAGATTGTATCCGATGTATTATCGCGAATTAATAGAAAAAGAGATGTTGCATCTTTATACGGAAATTGAAAAACCTCTAATTAAAGTTTTATATAATATGGAGAACAATGGTATTAGGGTGGATGTTGATGTCTTAAAGGATATGGAAAAGAAGTATGATATGCTTTTAAATGAATTGACTTTACAAATATATGAATTAGCTGATGAACAATTTAATATTAATTCTCCTAAACAATTGGCGGTTATATTATTTGATAAATTACAGTTGAAGGCTAATAAGAAGCGCTCTACGTCAGTTGAAGAATTAGAAAAATTATTAGGTGATCATCAAATTATCGATTATATATTGAAATATCGGACTTATAGTAAATTACAAAGTACTTATATCGTGGGTTTACAAAAGTATGTAGGAGAAGATAGTAAAATACATACTACTTACCAACAATGTATTACTCAAACCGGCAGGTTAAGTTCAACAGAACCTAACTTACAAAATATTAGTGTAAGAAATAGTGAAAGTAAAGAAATTCGCAAAGCTTTTATTCCTACTTTAGATTATCTTTTGAGTTGTGATTATTCGCAAGTGGAATTACGGATTCTTGCGAGTTTATCTAACGAACAACATATGATTGATGCCTTTAACCAAGGTATTGATATTCACCAATTAACCGCTAGTAAAATTTTTGGTATTCCTTTTGAGGAAGTAACTAGTGAACAACGATCTAAGGCGAAAGCCGTAAATTTTGGGATTGTTTATGGTATGTCGGATTTTGGATTGGCTAATCAAGTAAGTATTAATCGTATCCAAGCGAAGAAGTTTATTGATCTTTATTTACAAACTTATCCAAAAATTAGTGAATATATGAATCAACAAATTGCTTTTTGTGAAGAAAATGGTTATGTAAAGACGTTATTTAATCGTCAAAGAGTAATTCCGGAAATTCATAACACCAATTTTATGATTCGGGAGTTTGGGAAAAGAGCGGCAAAAAATGCGCCTATTCAGGGTAGTGC